>DASWDH010000391.1:0-6707 GCA_036395495.1 Polyangiaceae bacterium | reverse complement strand
TGCTGGCTCAAAAGGCGGAGTACCAAAATCTCACCCGATAGAAAAAGGTGCCTCAGGTAAGCGCGGGAATACCCTCCCCGACAACACGGGCAGCCGCAGCTCTCATCGACGGGCGCCGAATCGTCTCGGTACCTCGCCTGTTTGATGGAGATGGCCCCCGTTCGCGTGATCGCCTGGCCGTTACGCGCGTTGCGGGTAGGCAGAACGCAGTCGAACATGTCGATGCCACACGCGATCGCACGCACGAGGTCGCGCGGTGTCCCGACGCCCATGAGATAACGTGGACGCGCCGCGTCGAGAGCCGGCGCGACCTCCGACAAAACCGCGTGCATGTGCTCCATGGGCTCGCCGACCGAGAAGCCGCCGAGCGCGAGTCCGTCGAACGGCAGCGCGGCAAGCTCGTCGGCGTGGCTGCGCCGTAGATCGAGGTGAAGCCCCCCTTGCACGATGCCGAAAACGGCTTGGTCCGGATGGCGAACGGCCAACGAGCGCTCGGCCCAGCGCGTCGTCCGAACCATGGCAGCTTCGATCTCGGTGCGCGGCGCGCCGCCCGGCGGGCACACGTCGAGCTGCATGGCGATGTCGGATCCGAGCAGCCCCTGCACGCGCATCGCCTCTTCCGGCGTGAGCAGGTGTTTCGATCCGTCGAGATGCGAGCGAAACACGAATCCCTCGTCGGAGACGGTGCGCATCTCGGCGAGCGAGAACGCCTGGTACCCACCGGAGTCGGTGAGGATGGTGTGCGGCCAGCGCGTGAAGGCGGACAACCCCCCCAACCGTGCAATCACCTCTGCTCCGGGGCGCAGCCAGAGATGGTAGGTGTTGGCCAGGATGATGCGAGCGCCGGTGTCCGCCACTTCGTGAGGGGTCAAGGTCTTGACGCTCCCTTGCGTGCCGACGGGCATGAACGTGGGGGTGAGCACGTCCCCTTTGCGCGTGGTGAGCACGCCAGCACGGGCCGCGCCGTCCTCTGCCGTCGTGTGAAATCGAAATCCCGGCGCGGTCACGACGTCGTCTCGCGCGCGGCGATCCACATCGCATCTCCGTACGAGTAGAAACGATAACCGCGGTCGATCGCTTCGGCGTAGGCGGCGAGCACGCGCTCGCGTCCGGCGAACGCCGCCACCAGCGCGAGGAGCGTCGAGCGCGGAAGGTGGAAATTGGTGAGCAGCGCGTCGACCACACGAAAAACATAGCCCGGCTGGATCAACGTGCGGGTTTCACCTTGCTGTGGGACGACCCTTCCCAGCCGGTCGGGATCGGCGGCCGATTCGAGCGCGCGCACCACCGTCGTGCCCACGGCAATGACGGGTGCACCTCGCGCGCGAGCTTGCTCGACTTCGTGCGCGACCGTTTCGGTCACTTGCATCCATTCGGCATGCATCGGGTGCTCGTCGAGATCGGCGGTGACGACCGGCTGAAACGTGCCGAGACCGACGTGCAGCGTGAGGTAAGCGATCCGCACGCCCCGGCGCTCGAGCTCGCCGATGAGGGCCTCGGTCAAGTGCAGCCCGGCGGTCGGAGCAGCGATGGCGCCCGGCACGCGTGCGTACACGGTTTGGTATCGCTCGACGTCCGTCGCGTCGTCCGTCCGGCGAATGTACGGTGGAATCGGAACGTGACCCAGTTCGGCTATCGCGCGCTCGACCGAGCCCCGAGCGACCGAGAGCTGCACGTCGAAAAGCCCTTCGAGCGCGCTCGGCCCCTCCACTGTCGCCGTGAGATCGCCCTGTCCGAAGACGAGCTGCTGGCCCGCAAGATCGCGCAATCCCTTGCCGACGACCTGCCATCGTTCGGTCGGTGCCGCCTCCGAGCCCGCACAGCGACGCACCAGCAAGAGCTCGGCCTTGCCGCCGGTGGTCAGCTTTCGGCCGAGCAACCTGGCTTTCACGACCTTCGTATCGTTGAGCACCACCAGCGAGCCAGCTGGCACGAGGTTCGGCCAATCGCTCACGCGGCGGTGTTCCAAGTGCTCCGCTCGGGGATCGAGCACGAGCAGGCGTGCCGCTTCACGGCGCTCGGCCGGACGTTGCGCCACCGCGCTCTCCGGCAGCTCGTAATGAAGCAGATCGAGCTTCACCGTCAGCGGCCGTCGAACGAGATGCCGAGGCGCGTCATCTTGCGCCACAGCGTGGTCGCCGAGATGCCCAGCATGTCGGCGGCCCGCTCGCGGTTGCCATCGCAATCTTTGAGCGCGGCCTCGATGGCTTCGCGCTCGGCGCCATCGACCACTTCGGCCAAGGCCCGACCGGTGCCGCCATCTTTCTTTCCCTTGCCCGGCATGATGTCGTCGAACTCGATCACGCCGCCCCCGGAGAGCGCGACCGCCTGCTCGACCATGTTCTCGAGCTCGCGGATGTTGCCGGGGTACTCGTAAGCGACGAGCGCCTCGAGCACACCCTCTTGCAGGCGCGCATGCGTCTGCATCTTGCGATTGTACTTATCGATGAAAAAGTCCACGAGCGCCGGAATGTCCTCGCGTCGCTCGCGCAAGGGCGGCAGCTGGAAACGGGCGACGTTGAGACGATAGTAAAGGTCCTGGCGGAAGCGTTTCTCCGCAATGGCCGGCTGCAGATCCTGGTTGGTCGCGGCGATGATGCGCACATCCACGTGGATGGCCTTGTTTTCGCCGAGCCGGCGAATCTCCCCCTCCTGGATGGCGCGCAGCAGCTTGGCCTGAAAGGTGAGCGGCGTCTCCGCGATCTCGTCGAAGAAAAACGTGCCGCCGTCGGCCTCTTCGAACAGGCCCTTGCGCGCGCCCGCCGCACCGGTGAAGGCGCCGCGGGCGTGGCCGAACAGCTCGCTCTCCAACAAGTTCTCGGTGATCGCGGCGCAGTTGACCGGGATGAACGGTCGATCAGCGCGGCGGCTATTCGCGTGGATCGCCTTCGCGACGAGCTCCTTGCCGGTCCCGCTTTCGCCGGTGATGAGAACCGTCGCCTCGGTGGGGGCGATCTTCACGATGCGCACCAGGACATCGCGGATGGCTTGCGACCGACCCACAATCTTCTCGAAGCCGTAACGTTCCCGAAACTCGCTGGCAAACGCTTGGACTTGACCGAGCAGGCGGCGGTTCTCGAGCGCCTTGTGCACCTTGAGCAGAAGCTCGTTTTCGGTGAACGGCTTCTGGATGTAATCGAACGCTCCGACGCGCATCGCCTCGACGGCGCTCTCGATCGTTCCATAAGCGGTCATCACGATGACCTCGGTCATGGCCTGCGCTTCTTTGACACCGCGGAGGACAGCCAAACCGTCGATCGGCCCCATCCGGAGGTCGGTCACCACCAAGTCGTAGGCGCCCTTCGCGCCGAGGTCGGCCCCTTCGAGGCCATCAGCGGCCTCATCCACTTCGTACCCCGCGCCGCGAAGCATCATCACGAGCGTGGTTCGCATGTTGCGCTGGTCGTCGACGACGAGAATCTTCGGCATTCGGAAAGCGGCGACGTCCGGGGCCCCAGGCCCCACAACAGATCTGCTAACCGGCGGTCGCCTGAGTGGGGGCCAAAGCGGAGGATACTTGCTGACTGCCAAACGTCCAGTCCATCCGCTATTGACCGGCACCGCACATGGCGCTGTCCAATGGCTGACGCGCGGCTCGCAGCCACGCGTCAGGGGCGTCATTGGCGGGTGCTAGTCGGCCCCTCGGAACCTGACCGCGAACATGGCTGCTCTCGGGTCGCCGGGGGTCACATTCGGCGGGTCGGCCCCGACCCTGGTCACCCCACGTCCGGCATTCGCGGCGAGACGCTCGAGCAAGTGATGGACGGATTCGACTTCGTCGGGCTCCCCCGCCCGGTCTGCGATCTGCTGCGCGTCGAGAAGCTCGCCGCGTGCTTCCGCCAGCACCCGCATGATCCTGACCTCCAGCTCGAGGATTTCTGCGGCGGCCTTCTTGCCGGCCTCCACCCCGGGCTGGTGATACGCGTTGATTCCGATGAGCGACGCATACAATCCTACCGCGCGCTCGTAGGTCGCGATGAGCACGCCAACGGAACGCGCCGTCACGTCCTTGACGGTGAGGGTAAGCGAATCGCGACCGCTTTCGTACAACGCGCGCCGCGTGCCGAGCCAAAACCCATCGAGGTAGTCACCGGATGTGATTCCAGGTTCGACTTCGAAGGCGGGACGAGCCGTGCGTTCCGTCAGCACCCGAATGAAAGTCACGAAGAAGTTATCGGGGCCGTCGCGCAGTTGTTGCACGTACGCGTGCTGGTCCGTGGAACCCTTGTTGCCGTACACGGCGAGACCCTGGTGGACCACACGGCCCTGCCGATCACGCTCCTTGCCGAGCGACTCCATGACCAGCTGCTGCAGGTAACGGCTGAAGAGCTCCAGCCGGTCCTTGTAAGGTAGGACGACCATCGCTTTTTGCCCCCGACCCCCGCCGGCCAGGTACCACATCAGCGAAAGCATGGCCGATGGGTTCTCGGTGATGACGCGCGCCCGCGTCACGGCGTCGGCGTCGCGCGCACCCATCAACATGGCGTCGATATCGAAACCTTGCAATGCTGCCGGAAGCAGCCCGACGGCTGAAAGCTCGGACGTGCGTCCGCCGACCCAATCCCACATCGGGAAGGTCGCGAGCCATCCCTCGTTCGTTGCGGTCCGATGGAGCAGCCCCCCTTCGCCGGTGACGGCGACCGCGTGCTTCTCGAACGCAAGCCCCGCCCTCCCATAGGCGGCCTTGGCCTCGAGCATGCCGTTACGTGTCTCCTTGGTCGCTCCCGATTTCGAAATGACGATGGTGAGCGTTTGAGCGAGCCCCTCACCGAGCTTGGCGAGGGTGCGGTCCATTCCGTCGGGATCGGTGTTGTCGAAAAAGAAAGGCTGCATGGGGTCGTTCGGCGACCCGAGCGCAGAAGCCACGAACTGGGGACCCAGGGCAGAGCCTCCGATACCGATCACGAGCAAGTTCTGAAACCGGCTGCCGCGCGCGGGCTTGACGATTCCACGATGAACGTCGCCGGCAAACTCGGTGACGCGTTCCTTGGCGGACACGATGGCCTGTCGAATCTCTTGCGTGGGCGCGAGCTCCGGGGCGCGCAGCCAGTAATGGCCCACCATGCGACCCTCGTCAGGATTGGCGACCAGCCCCTTTTCGAGCTCCGCCATGGCACCAAGCGCTTCGTCCATGGGCCCGCTCATCCGCTCGAAATCCCGATCGTCGTAGCGAATGCGGCTGGTGTCGACCCAGAGATCGATCGAGGGACACACGACGAGTCTTTTCTGATACCGCGCCCAAAGAGCCGATGTTTCGTTCATCACGGGTAGCTCTCTACCAGATCGCCCCGTCACGCGAAGATGCTTATTCGGGAGGGCGCGAGGCAGCCGGCGGACGGTAGGCTTCAGGACGAATCGTCGTCGACACGCGGCAGCGTCCGATGAGGGGCATGTGGTCGGAAAGGCCGTGGAAGGTAGCCGCGCGATCGCCGAAAGCGTGCGTGCCGTCGAAGTCCACCCATTTCAGGGCGGGACCGGTGAAGATGTGATCGAGATGCATGCGAAGACGCATGAAGCCGGCCGTCGGCCAGTTGCGTAGCTCTTCTTCGCTCATGCGATACAGCTGCGCAAACGGATCGCGGTAACCTCGTTGCGCCACGAGGTATTGATAAACGGGCGATCCCGGCAGCGAGTTGAAGTCGCCAGCGATGAAGAACCGATCGCTGCGCCGCTCGGCTTCGACGAACCGGATGAGGTTTTTCGCCTCTTCGATCTGATTGGAGCCGTAGCCCATACGAGCGTTACCCGTCCAAAAGTGGCGGGACAGCGTCGTCGGCAGACTCAGGTGCGTATTGAACACGTCGACCGGATGCCCGGTCCGATCTTTGAAGCGGATGTGGGCGCAAATCCGGGTCTGCTTGAGTTTGCGGACGCGATGGATGTGCCGATGGGTGATGTCGGCCGGCACCTGCGCGTTGTGATGGTGCACTTCGAAATCCCGGTGCGTGAGGATTGCCAGGCCGGTCGTATAAATATGGGTCTTTCGACCGAGCTGGTAGGCGTGAGCAGGAAAGTAGTACGCGTCGTACAGGTCGTGCTTTCCGTGGGCTTCCAAAGCTTCGGCGAGCATGATCATCAGCCGCTCGAGTTGGGTCTCCCCTACTCGCGTGCGAGGATGTGCGACCGTCGATCGGATGGAGTCGGTCTCGACTTCCTGAAGGCAGACGACGTCGGCCAGCGGATCGAGGGCGGCGAGCGCGCCGGCGATTCGCTTCATCGCAGTGCGCGTACTGGCGATCCCACGCGTCGTGTGGCCGAAGTACCGAACATTGTACGAAAGGACGCGGAGAGCCGACACCGTGGTCTGTTTAGGTTTGATCCCAAAGGAGGTCTCCGTCAAACGTTTCGTGCTTTCACCATCGGCATTTGGACTGGCGCGACGTCGCGACTTTGGTCTGGCTTGGCCCTTACAACGGCGCTACCAGTGCTAGCCTGACCACAATGAGAGACGACGACATCTACGCACGTCATCAGACGCTCGCCGCGCTCGTGAGCGTGCTCTTGCACGATCTTCGCAATCCCCTGCACAGCGCAACCCTGCTCGTGGAGGCGATGGGCTCGCGTACGGCCGATGTCGAGGCGCTTCGGGGCAGGTTGCGGGCGCAATTTGCCAAGCTGGACGGGCTCATCTCGGAAGCCGCAGGGCCGATCCGGGAGCTCACGGTCGAGCCGCGCATCGAAAACGTCTCCATCGACGATCTCTGCCG
>DASWDH010000390.1:0-5869 GCA_036395495.1 Polyangiaceae bacterium | reverse complement strand
GTACTGACCGCACAGGCAGAACTGGCTAGGGGCGAACTAGGTGCGCCGAAGCGCACCGATGTGTGCCGCTGAGGGGAGCACTCGGAGTCGAAACCGATCGACGCTCGGAGAAGTTCGGCGCCTCCATTGACGCGCGACGATCCGCCGGTGAGGATAACGATCAGGGAAACCATGGGTGCTGGTGGCGGTCGCTATTATCCCCTAGCGTCTGGCCGAAAAACGATCACGACGCACAGGCCGCGCCTCGGCTTGTTCATCTCGACGCTCGTCGATGAATACCAGACGGCGGTGTTGGAGGGCGCTCGTGAAGCGGCGCGAGCGCGCGGCGCTCACCTGTTTTGCTTTCTCGGTGGAGCGTTGCAATCATCTGTCCCGCTGCAAGCGCAGCGAAACCGGGCGTTCTCCCTGGCCAGTCGCGAAAACATCGACGCGCTCGCGATCATCGCCGGTTCGGTAGGGCACGACTGCGGAGCAGCTCGGCTCGCCGAGTACTGCAAACGTTTCGCCGATTTGCCGATGTGCACGATCGCCGGCGAGATCCCGGGAGGCTCCAGCGTCGCCATCGACAATCAAATCGGCATGCGCGAAACCGTGTTTCACCTGATCGACGCTCACGATCGCCGGCGGATTGCGTTCATTCGAGGTCCGGAGCCCAATCCGGAAGCACAAGATCGGTTCAAGGCTTATCGCACCGCGCTTGGCGAACGCGGAATCGACTTCGATCCCAAGCTGATCGCATCGGGCGATTTCTCGATGGCCAGCGGCGCTCGCGCGGTGGGCCTCTTTTTCGATCAGCGAAAGCTAGCCGGCTCGATCGATGCCATCGTTGCCGCCGACGATATGACCGCGTTCGGCGCCCTCGAGGAACTGGAGCGCCGAGGGATCGAAGTTCCCGCGCAGGTCGCGGTGGTCGGCTTCGACGACCTCGAGGAGGCTCGCTTCAGCTCGCCCCCCTTGACGACGGTGCGCCAGCCCATTCGCAATCAGGGAGCCGCCGCGGTGCGCCTCCTTCTCGAGCGACTCCGGGCCGACCGGGGCCAAGAACGGATGGAGCTGCCGACGACGGTCGTCATTCGCCGGTCGTGCGGCTGCTTCGGCGACGAGTTGCCGCTGTCGCCGCGGTACAGCCGTGCGCCCCCTTCCCATTCGGTTTTCGAGGCGGAATTGATCCGCCGGCGTCAGCTGATGACGGCGGAGCTGTCGCGCGCAGCGCAAGGTTCGTTCATGACCGTTCCGGGGTGGAACGACCTACTGATCAAGGCGTTCATCGATCAGCTGCAAACGCATTCCGACCGTTTTTCGAAGGCCTTTCGCAGCATTCTCGATTCGCTGCTCGGCGCGGGAGCGGACATCGCCGCCGTTCACGACGTGATCACGGTGTTGCGCCAGCAAATGTTGGGCTGCCTCGAGCCGGACGGCCGCCTGCGCGAGCGTGCCGAAAACATGTTCCAGGATGTGCGGCTCGTCACCAGCGAGGCGATGGAGCGAATTCAGGCGCGCCGCCGCGCAAAAGCCGAGCGCATCGCCGGCGTACTCGCGGCTACGATGGGCGAACTGGCGACCGTCGCTTCCGCCAAGGAGCTCACGGCCATCGTCCGACGGCGTTTCACCGAGCTCGGGATCACGAGCTGCTACGTGTCCCTCTTCGACGAGCACGACGATCGAACGGCGCGGTTGCTCGTTGGCTATGATGCCGAGGCCCCCGCGGTCACGGCCGCCCAGCAAACGTTTCCCAGCGTCCTTCTCGCACCCGAACCATGGCTGAACGTCGACAAGAGTCGCGGCTTCGCGATCATGTCGATTCATTTCGACGGCGAGCCGCTCGGTCTGGTCACCGCATCGCTCGACGGACCGAACTACGTCTACGACGCTCTCGGGGACATGATCGGAATGGCTGTCCACCGAATCCGGCAACTCGCACCAAGTGAAGGCGCGCGCGGAACGGCCGCAGCGCATTAGAGCCAGATAGGCTCTTGGCTTCAGTGTTCTTGGTGTTCGTCGCCGCGCGGCGACGGAGGACGCAGCGTTTCGGTCTGTTCGTTCTTCTCGTCTTCGTCGATCAAGCTCGGTCGCCGCGCCCATCGAATGGTCGGCGGCTCCTCGAGCTCGAACTCATCGTCGTGCACCTGCGTGGTGTCTTGCTCTGGCTGCATTCAGATCGCCCCTCCCGCGCTCATCAGGAAGTATGCGAGTGGCCGAACGCAAATTCGAGAGACCAAAATTTCGACCAGGAGTGGTCCGAACGATGACCGCATCGACGAATCACCGAAGGTGGGCATGGGCGTTCATCTGCCTACCTTTATCCATCGAAAGGGCGACGATGTTGGTCGAGACCGGCGGAAAGTTGTAAAATCGTCCAGTCGTGAGCGAGCGTTCGGAAAGAGCCATTCCGCTGGTCGGACGACGTAAGGAGTCGAGTGCATTGCCGCGATCAGTCCCACCCCCCTTGCCGTTACCTGGACCGCAGGATGCGTATCCCCGCCCCATCCGAGGAACCGTCGATTCCATCGATGTCGTGACGCTCGAAGAGGAAGAGGATGAGGATCGGAGAACGTCGGCGTCCGAACCCCCTTGGGATCCGCCGCTGCCCAGGCCCGTGCCGATCGACCCGCTCCGGCGACCGGAGTTCGCGGTGCGCGCGCCCGCGTACGACACACCTTCGGGCCAAGTCGCGCCGGCCCGGGGTCGGTCATCGCACGGGCGATCGCTTTGGGCCAAGCTCCTCTTCGTCCTGATCCTGGGCGCGGTCGTCGCGCTCCTCTGTTACGAGATCGCGATCGTGTTTCACGTCGCCTGGCTCGACCCGCGTCCGCTGCTCACCAAGCTTCTCGTGCTGCGAGAGAAGCTGCCTTGGCTGCTGCCGAAGTAATCCGACGCGTCCTCTCAACGAGGCGGGCGGGTCTGCTCGGCGAGGGCGGACGCCCGCGCGTGCTCGACGGCATCCGACGGCTCGCCATACTTCGCGACCAGGCAAGCGGCCAGGTCCGCCGCAGAATGATACGCCCCCTGGACCATGGCTGCGTCGAGCACGGCCCTCGCCGCGTCCCGACCCAAACTCTCGATCTCGTCGATGGCCACTTCGACCGCACGGGAGAGCTGCCCATCGCGGGCATACAGATCGATGAGCAACTTCATCGCTTCCGGATCCTTGAGGCCCTGTTGACGCGCCGCTTCCAGCCTGGCGCGCGCAGCCTCGGGTGAGCCAAGCGCGTCTTCTACGGCTGCGAGCAGGTAGGCATCGACCGGAGCGTCGCGTTCGAGCTTTTCGAGGAGCTCCCTCGCCGAAAC
Organism: Polyangiaceae bacterium; assembly: GCA_036395495.1. GTDB lineage: Bacteria > Myxococcota_A > Polyangia > Polyangiales > Polyangiaceae > DASWDH01. The sequence continues at coordinate 2,581 of DASWDH010000390.1, read as the reverse complement.
CGCGCGCCCCAAGGTGGCGTGAGCCCAGGCGAGCGCCAGAACTGCATCGTTCTTGATCGCCGGCGTGCGCGCACGCGACATGATTCTCTCGCTGGCGGCGAGCACTTCATTGGCCTTCCCCTCGATCACCGCAGCACGAATCTTGACGAGCTCGGCATCGAGGCCCGCCTTGCGATCGACGTCGTACGACCGAAGCCGCCCGACCTGGCGCATGGCGTTGACTGCCGCGCTTCCAAAAAGAAGCGCTATCCAGGGACTCGCAAAATAGAAAAATCCCGCCACCGCGACAGCCACCCCGACCGAAGCCGAGATCACTGCGGTCAGTGTTGCGCGGCGGGGCCCCAGTGCGGCGGCCATCATGTGTCCACCGTCGAAGGGAACGACCGGCAGCAGATTGATCAAACTCCATCCGATGTTGACCCACAGTATCGAGCGCACGACTTCGTCCGCTTCCCGTCCGAGCGGCTGCCGGTGTGTCGCAAGGTAGACCGCGATACCCACCATCAAACCGACGGCGGGTCCTGCGAACGACACGAGCCAGCTCTCCGCGCGAGACATACGCCCCGCTTGGTAATGAGTGAGTCCTCCCATTGCGTGCAACGTGATGGCCGGCTTGGCTCCGAAAGCGAGGGCGGTGAGGGCGTGACCCAACTCGTGCAGCACGATCGACACGAATACGATGGCAGCCCAAACGAGCGCGAATGCCACGCCTTTGGCAGGACTCTCGGCGCCGGTGGCGCCGCTCAACCCGAAGAGCACGGCGATGATCCAAAAGCTCGACATCACCCGTACCGGTATGCCGAAAAGCGAAAAGGAGGTTCCCACACCGCGGGGCATGGGCCGCTCAGCCGAAGATTCGGCGGGAGGTTTGGCCATGGGTCAGGTACCAAGCATGACGCGAGAGGACGGGCCGGGCGAGCCGCAGCATCGAGGGGATTCGTCTTTTTTCAATTCGTGGTCTTCGCATGGTCTGCGGCCGCCTGCCAGACGCGCAGCACGTTGCCCGAGCAGATCTTTTCGATGTCCATTTCGGAGTAGCCGCGCTCGAGCAGGACACGCAGCAGATTTGGGTACTGCGATACGTCCTTGAGACCGGCCGGCAGGGTGTCGCCCACGCCATCGAAATCCGATCCGAGACCGACATGCTCGATACCTACCAGGTGTTTGACGTGATCGATGTGATCGGCCACCTGCTCGACAGTCGCGAATTTCGGCGGGTGCGAAGCCCTGAATTCGTCGACGACGGGCTTGGCTTGCTTGTCGCCGAAGTCGAGCCCTTGCTTTTTGAGCAACGCTTCGAGCTCCTTGAAAGTCGCGCTCTGCCGTTTCTGTCCCTCTTCGTCGATGAAGCCGGAGCCGAAATTGATCTGAATCACGCCGCCGTGACGCGCGAGCGCTCGAATCATCTCGTCGCTCATGTTGCGCGGCCAGCCCGGCGTGAAGTGCCGGCACGATGAATGCGATGCGATGACCGGCACCTTCGAGAGCTCGACCGCCTGCCAGAATGCGTCGTCGGATGCATGCGACACGTCGACCATGATTCCGAGCCGGTTCATCTCTCTCACGACCTCCTTGCCGAACTCGCTCAGTCCTTTGTTGGTGTGCTTGTCGTCGTAGGACGAGTCGGCAATGTGATTGTCCTTGGAGTGGGCGAGGGTGATGTAGCGGATACCGCGCTCGTAGAAGTGCTTCACGTTCCCGAGCTCGCGCTCGATGGGCGAGCCATTCTCCATGCCCATGCACAGGCTGATCTTGCCGGCGGCGAAGTTGGCCCGGACTTCGGAAGGAGTGCGCGCCAGCGCGAACTTGTCGGGCCACTTTTGGGCAAAGCTTTCCACGAGGTCGATGAGTTTATCGGCCATTTTCTTGGCGCCGGCCGATTCGAACTTCGCCGGCACGTAGATGCTCATGAAGGGAGCATCGAGGCCCCCCTCTTTGGCGCGCACCCAGTCGAAGTTGCCACTGGGGGTACGGGCCGACAGATCTTCGGTGACGTTACCCTGCTCGTCGCGGGACTCCTCGAGCCGCCACGGAACGTCGATGTGGCCGTCGAGAATGATGAAACGATGCGCGAGCTCGTTCGCTCTGACGGCGAGATCGACCGGGGGGCGGGCGACGGCGCTCGCGCTCGGCGCACCACCGCTCGGGACGGTGCGATGCGTGTTGCACCCGATCGCGCCGAGCAAGGCGAACCACACGAACCACCGCGCCATGCGCCATGCATATCACGGGAGGTCGAGCACAGCTTGCGGCTGTGGTACTGAGCGTTCATGCGCGTCGGCTTCTTCAGGTTACTCGGCGCGGCCTTCGGCCCGCCTGCGTTGTTCAGGTTACTCGGCGCGGCCTTCGGCCCGCCTGCGTTGTTCAGGTTACTCGGCGCGGCCTTCGGCCCGCCTGCGTTGTTCCTGCTCGTCCTTTCCCTGGCAGCTTGCCAGCGATCGGCTCCGCCACTCACGCCTCGAACGCCGCCCGGCGCAGGGCAGGAGGGCGCCGCCAGCGGGGCCGGCGCGGCGACGGCGGCGAGCGGTGCAGCCTCGCCCGGCTATACCGGTCACGGTGCCGCCAGCATTGCGCCCGAGGT
>DASWDH010000389.1:0-2751 GCA_036395495.1 Polyangiaceae bacterium | reverse complement strand
GGCTGGCTCCTACCGGGTCGTGGTCGAGTCGGACCGGGGCAATCCGGTCCAGGTCACGGCCTTCGTCCGGACCGCCGTCGCGCCGACGCTCGTCGCATTTGCGGACACATGCGCTTCGGCGGTGCTCATTGGCGAAGCCGGCGGCTTTTTCCAAGGCAACACGGCCAACGCGGCAGCCGACTATTCCTCGGGCTGCGATGTCGCAGGGTCCGGGGGGGCCGGTGGCCCCGACCAAATGTTGAAGTTGGTCCTGACGACGAAGAAGCGGGTCATCTTCGACATGCAGGGTTCCGGCTACGCAACGCTGCTCGACGTGCGCAAAGGGCCGAGCTGCCCGGGGCTCGAAGTCGTCCAGGGCTGCTCCGTCGGCTACACGGCTTCGCGCAGCTTTCTCGATCTGACGCTCGAGCCAGGGACGTATTGGGTTCAAGTCGATGGCTACGGCGGCGAAGCGGGACCTTGGTTCCTGGATGTTCGTGCAGTGAACCTGTAAATTTCCATCGATCTTGGGGCTGGCTAAGTCGCCGATATCATCGGACTTTCGCGAACTGAAATCTGGCGATCCTGGCGGCGCTTGCTACCCCGGCCAGCCCTGTTTATCGTCGTACAGTGATGGTGTTTTTCGGTCGTCTACGAAGCGTGCTGGTCGCCGCGACGCTTGTCTGCGTTTGCGCGGCTTCGCCCGCCAGGGCGGCCGACGTCGAGCTGTCCGACGTCGAGATTGAGCGGCTCAACTCCGGCCAGGTCGTGGTGCGCGAGGAGAACATCGAACGAGGGGGCCACCGGTACATCGGGGGGGTCAGCTACGTGCTGATCGATGCCCGGCCGGAGCGGGTCAGCGCCGCGCTGGACAACGTCGCCGCGTACCGCCAGATCTTGCCCCGAACTCGCTCGGTCAGGTGGATCGGCCTTTCGCGTCAGGGTGGTGAGGCCGTGGTCGAGCTCGAACAGGGCAACTCGATCGCGCACGGCAAGTACACGGTTCGCGTGCGGCGCGAGCCCTCGGCCCACGCCAGCGACTCCGCCACCATCCGTTTTTGGCTCGATCCGAATTTTTCTCATGACATCGCGGACATAAACGGCTTCTTCCGCGTCGAGCCCATGCGGGACAAAACGCTTCTGACCTACCTGGTGATGGTCGATCTCGGCCACGGCCTCATCGGCCGACTGTTCGAAGACCGAATCCGCAAGTCGGCACTCTCGACCCCCGCCCTCGTCAAGACCTACGTCGAATCTCGCTCCACCTCGTAGCCACCCCCCCGCGCCGTCCGGCACCGCCGGATTCACAGGGAGACGGGGAGGCGAGGAGGTTCTTGAGGTGGGGGCCTTGCCTCCTGAGGAGCCCTGCTTGCTGGTGGGGCAGACTCGAAAACACCGGACAGGACCTCAATCCAAAAAACAAAATTCCCCGCCTCTCCGCCTCCCCGTTGAATCAACCCCCACCAGCCTAACTCCAAGCCATCAGCCCATCGGCCCAGCGTAAGGTCGTGTTAGCTTCGCCCTGTTCGAATGTTGGGCGTTGCACGACGGGTCACTGCCATTGCGCTCAATACGTATCGCGAAGCCGTGCGTGCGCGAATCTTGCTCGGCCTCTTCGCGCTGGCGCTCGCCACTGCGCTCTACTCGATCGCGGTCGGCGAGTTCGCCCTGAAGAACGCGTCGCGGGTGGTGGCCGATTTGGGCGCCGCCTCGATCTCCCTTTATGCCATTTGCGTAGCCGTTCTCATCGGAGCGACATCGCTCTACCGGGAGCTCGAGCAAAAGACGATTTTTCCGATCCTCGCGCGACCGATCCGACGAGGCGAGTACCTGGTCGGCAAGTACGCTGGCACCCTGCTCACGTTGGGCGTTTTCATCGCGTTCGACGCGGCGACCATTTTGTTGATCTTGGCTCGCCACGGCGGTCGTGGTTGGGCCGTGGTCGGCACCGCGGGCGCGGTGCTGGTGATCGTGCCTCTGCTCGTGGCGTGGCGGGTCCGCCCCCTCCGGACTTATTTGCCCATCCCATGCGCGGCCATCGCGATCGCGCTGGCCGCGATGCTGGCGTCCGGCGCGCCCGACGACCGGCGGGTCGTGCTCGGAGCGAGCGCGCTCGCGTTGATGGAGGTAGCGGTCGTCAGCGCTATCGCCACGCTGTTTTCTGCCTTTTCGTCTCCTTTCTTGTCGGCGGTTTTCACGGTCGGCGTTTTCATCGTCGGACGGCAGGCCGGCACGCTCGCCCGGTTGCCGCTGCGCGTGTTCGGACCGGCGATCAAACGCATGGGTGCCATCGTCGCCACGGTGGTTCCGAACCTCGAAGTCTACGTGCCGCCGCGGCCCCTCCTGACGGGGGAGAATCCGGATACGTCGCTCGCGACCCATCTCGGCATGGCCGGATTGCAAGCAGCGGGGTGGAGCATCGGGCTCGTGCTCGTGTCGAGCTGGATTTTCAAACGACGGGATCTGCTGTGATAAAGGCTCGCACGCTCGCCCCGTTCGCGTGGTGCGTCGCCGGGCTCGTCGTTTTCTTGGTTGCGGCGTCGGTAAGGCTCGTTGCCGAAGGGCGGGCCGAGCTCGCCATGAGCGACGCTTGTTCAGCCAAGGCCGACAGCATGGGGGCCATCGCTCATGCGCGCGCGGCCGCGGCGGCGTACGTGCCCGGAGCGTCCCACCAGGACCTCGCGTACCGCAAGCTGCGTTCGATCGCCGAAGAAAGCGAGGCGAAGGGGGACACCGAGGCGGCGCTTTTCGCGTGGCGCTCTATCCGGGCGG
>DASWDH010000388.1:0-3972 GCA_036395495.1 Polyangiaceae bacterium | reverse complement strand
CGCCGGTGGTCCTCGAGTTCGCGGGGCCGAGCGCCAGGCTCCTGTCGGTCGCCGAGCGCGCCGTGCTTTGCGGAGTTGCGCCCGAGCTCGGCGCGTCGGCAGCCCTCTTCGTGAGCGACGAAAAAACGGAAGTCTTCCTGCGTGACCAACGCCGCTCGAAGGCGCACCGCACGCTCATTCCCGATCCCGGCGCGCCGTGCGACGAAGTCGTCTCCGTCGATCTGGCCGCCGTCGATCCATTGGTCTCCGACGACACCGGTCAGGTTCGCCCGGTGCGTGACCTCGCGGGCCGACCGGTAAGCCAAGTGATTCTGGGCGGCGACAGCGGCGCCACGCTGCGCGACATGCTGGCCGCGGCCATGCTGCTCAAATCGAAGCGAGTTCCCCCGCGGCTCGACTTCATCATCGCGCCCCCCTCCCGCCAGGTGCTCGAAGTCCTCGGTCAATCGGGGGCGCTCGTCGATCTCATCGCGACCGGCGCACGCATCATCGAACCCGACCGGCGGGTAACCACCGGCGAGATCTACGCGCCGCCCCCCGGGCAGCTATCGCTTCGCACGAGCGATCGGGAACCGACCACCCCCGAAAGCAAAACGTTCGTCGTCGCGTCAGCCGAGACGCTGGCGTACGCCGTGGCGACCGGCAACATCGGCGATCCGCGCTCCTTCAAGCGCCCCGTGCGGGTCACCGTTCCCCGTGCGCTGCCCACCGATGACGTGCTGATCTTGCGCGAGCGGCGTCCCGATGCCGCGCTCGCCAAACGTGCCCTGCTCCCGGCATCGACAAGGACGACTTCCTGGGCGGCGGGGGTCGACCTCGAGCTCGTGGAGGGGGTACTTTCCGCGTCGAATGCATCCGGGGCCGACTGTGTGTTGCTCTTGTCGACGCTGGATGAGGTACGCGAGGTGGCAGCCCGCGCGACCAACGAGGGGCCGGTCAGGGCGGTCATCGCTCCTTTTATCCCGAGCGGACTCGTTCCCTTACTCGCCGATGCCGGTATCCTCGCGCTTTCAGCCGATGCTTCGGTGTTGCGTTCGCTCCACGGTCAGAAGACGCTCGCGATCTCGCCGGTGAACGGCAGCGCCGACGCACCGGTTATCGCGACCACCATCAACAAGGCTAAGTTGAGCTTTTCCTGGCTGGCGGTCGGCATCGAGCGGGGGTGGACGCTCAGCGGAACCTCTCGATCGATTCCCGCCGCCCTCCCGCGGGTACGATCGACATGAAAATCCGACCAGCATTTCCCCTCGTTCTTCTCACGCTGCTCCTCCCCCTCGCCGTTCGCGCGGCCGAACCGAAGCCGGCCGGTACGACGGGAGCCACCACCCCGGCCAAGCCCGCTGCCGCCGGATCAGACGCCGTAAAACCAGCCACCGCGCCCGAAGAAGATTCGTTCGGACACCACGGGCAGTTCAACGCGCGCCTCGAATTCGTGGCCGGCTACCGCATGCTCTTTCGCTACGCCGGCTCGCCGAGGTGCGCTCCCTACGATTATGCAAAGACTCCATCGGACCAGCAGAAGTTCTGCGGTTTCGGCGGGGCCCCCACGCTCGGGTTTGCGATCGGCTATTCGGCGCTCGACTTTTTCGAGCCGTTCGTCCTGATGCGTTTCGGCTTGGCCAACGAAGCCGACCAGACCAATCAGGGCAAGCTTCTGCAAGCGGCCATCGGCATGCGCCTTTACACGATGAGCGATTCGCGTTTCAAAATTTTCTTCTCACCCTGGCTCGGCCTCGATCTCACGAGCGGCCCGGTCGAGCCGATCGGATCGGGACCGCCCGGCTCGCCGGGCGACGATGACCGCTCGGCCAACGTCAAGCCGGAAGCCTTCCGAACCGACGTCCTGGCCCACCTCGATATCGGCCCACAATACGACTTCTCCAAAGGCTTCGGCGCGTACCTGTCCGGCGGGCTAACCTTCCAAATGCTGCGCTACCTGGGCGCGACGGCGGAACTGAGCCTCGGCATCCAGATGCGGGCGCCGTAGAATCGTGCCCATGGTAAGCCGCGCGCTCGCACCGACGTACGAGCCGAACCCGATCCTGGCGTACGTCTATCGTCGGTTCTTCGAACATATCCACGTCGACGAGACCTGGGTGTCGGCCGTCCGGGAGGCGGCGCAGCGTGGCTCCGTCGTCTACATCCTGCGAAACTTGTCGTTTCTGGATTTCTTGGCGCTCGACTATCTGACCAAGCGCCACGCGCTGCCGCGCATACGTTTCGCCAACGACCTCGGGCTATGGGTGCTCGAGCCGATGGGCAAAGGTTGGCTGCGCGCGCTGCAACCGAAGCACCGGCGTGACGCGGCCGAGGAGCTCACCCATGTCATCGAAGAGGGGGGCTCGGCGGCCCTCTTCTTGAAGCGCCCTCCGGCCGTGCTCGGTCTCGCCGGCGGCAAGTTGGGAACGCGGCGCTCGCTTTCCGAAGGCGACGATCTGGTTCGGGCGCTCTTTACGCTGCAGCGGACCCGAAAGGACCCGATCCTGCTCGTGCCTCAGGTGTTCGTATGGACCAAACTCCCCGATCGCCGCGGGGGCGGTGTCGTTGACGCGCTGCTCGGTACCCGGGAATGGCCGGGAAAGATCCGCACCACGGTCGAGTTTCTCAAGAACTACGACAACGTCATCCTGCGGGCCGGCGAGGCGATCGATCTCTCGGTCTTCCTCCAGTCGGCCAGCAGTGACACCAACGGCGCGGAGGATGACGGCGCGCTCACCCGCCGCCTCACCTACTCGCTCTTGCGCAAGCTCGAGCGCGAGCGCAGAGCGATCTTGGGCCCCGTGCGCAAGGCCAACGATCGCATGCGCAATGAAGTCATCAAGAGCGCCAAGCTCCAGGCGGTGATTCGCGATCTCGGCGGCGAAGGCGAGAAGGAGCGTCTCGTGCTGACGACGCGCGCTTACGGCATCGTCCGTGACCTCGAAGCGCAGCCCGAGCCGACCGTCATCCGCTCTTGGGAAATGGTCCTCGATACACTCGTCAACCGTATCTACGACGGTATGGAGGTCGACCAGGAGGGCCTGGAGCGCGTGCGTGGCGCGGCCAAGCGGGGGACCCTCGTCCTCTTGCCGAGCCACAAGAGCCACGTCGATTACTTGATGCTTTCCTTCGTGTTTTATCACGCCAATCTGCAGCTGCCGCTCGTTGCAGCGGGCGACAACCTCGCATTTTTCCCGCTCGGCTTCGTGTTCCGACGCGGAGGCGCATTCTTCATTCGCCGATCGTTCGGCGGCGATCGACTCTACGCAGCGGTGGTGGATGCCTACATTCGCCGCCTCATCCGCGAAGGGTACTCCATCGAGTTCTTCCTCGAGGGGGGGCGCTCGCGCACCGGCAAGCTTCTGCCACCCAAGCTCGGGCTTCTCAACATGGTGGTCGAAGCCGCTCTTTCGGTGCCCAACAAAGACCTGTTCTTCGTGCCTGTCTCGATTGGATACGATCGCCTGGTCGAGAGCAGCGCTTACGTTCGCGAGCTCACCGGAGGTGAGAAGCAGAAGGAGGACGCGCGCGGGCTACTCAAGACCACCCGCGTCCTACGCGGCCACTACGGCCGGCTCAACATTCAGTTCGGCGAGATCCTGTCGCTCCACGACATCCGCACCAACGGCGATCCCGCCTCTGCCCGGATCGGCGAAAACAAAGCGCTGAGCCCCGCCAAGCGTCGCGCGCTGGTGACCCGCCTCGCCCATCGGGTAATGGCTGAAATCAACCGCGCCACGGCGGTTACTCCGGGGGCGGTCGTCGCCATGGCTCTTCTCAATCATCGGCGCCGGGGCATGTCCGACGGCGAGCTGGTCGAGACGTGCACCCGGCTCACCAACATGCTGAAGCGCATGGGGGCCCGCATCTCTCCTTCTCTGATTGGACGCGACGGCGAACTGCGCGAAGGAGCGATTCACGACGCCGCCAACCTCTTCATGGACGCAGAAACGGTGCTGGCCACCGTTCCTGGCGAAGGATCCAACCCCGCGC
>DASWDH010000387.1:0-4023 GCA_036395495.1 Polyangiaceae bacterium | reverse complement strand
GATGTCCCCCGAGACGTTCGAAATCGAAATCCTCTCCGTCGAGACGCTGACCCCGAGCGTGAAGAACTTTCTGTTCGCGCGCGTCGACGGACGTCCACTCGCCCACGAGCCCGGCCAGTGGGTGAACTTCATCCTGCCCACCCCGGAAGGAGAGATCCGACGCGCCTATTCGATTGCATCGCCCCCCGACGGCACCCCACGCTTCGAGATCGCAGTGACCAGAGTCGTCGGCGGTCCGGGTTCGGGTTACTTGTGCGGATTGGGATCCGGCGCGCGGCTTCGCGCCATCGGACCCCAGGGCTTTTTCACCCGAATTCCGCTCGATCCTTCACCGACGCTGTTCGTCGGCACGGGAACCGGCGTGGCTCCGCTGCGCGCGATGATGCGCGCCGCGCTGGCCGCCGGTACGCCGGCGCCGCTGTGGCTCCTGCTCGGGGTCCGTCACACGAACGATCTCTTATACCGCGCGGAGTTCGAGGCGCTCGCTCGGGCGCACGCGGACGCGCGGGTGTTCTTCACGTTGTCGCAGGGGGAAGCCGAATGGTCGGGGCGCCGCGGCTACGTGCAAGAGCACATCCGCGAGCTGTGGGGCCAGCTCATCGATTTGAATCGCGGCGAGCCGCACCTCTACGTCTGTGGACTCGAGCGAATGATCACCGCCGTCCGTCAACTCGTTCGCAAAGAGATGGGCGTTCCCCGCGAACGCGTTCACTCGGAGCGCTACGACTAGAGTAGGGCGCGTCTTCAAAGTATTTGGATCCTAGCGCTCCGCGGCTCCGAGCAATGGGCCGAGCGCTTCCGGTTTGTAGGCGTAGCCGATTTTGATGCGCGATAACGTGCGGAACGTGTGCTGCATGCGGAGGAGAGAATCACAGAGATCGTCGCGCGACATGCCGCGTTCTAGCCCCACCCGGATGAGGTCGGTGATGAGCGGCGTCGCGTCGGGAGGATGGAAGATGACCCCCGGAAGCAACGCGCAGCCGTCCGTTGCCGCCACGATCCGTGCTTCGAAGAGCGGCGCGTCCTCGCCACTCAGCGCGAGCACTTCGCGGCCGATGTCGTCGCGCTCGAGAACCAAAAACGACGCCCCCGAAATCGCGTCGCGCGCAATGCGATGCACGCCCACGCGGCTCAGCGTAAAGACGCCACGGTGCGCCCTCGACAGGACGCGCGCGAGCGCCCGCTCGCTCGGATCGGCCAGCCCTTGCGCCAGCTCGGCCGCGAGACCTCCGGTCGTGAGCGCGTCGTCCCACGCGGCACGCAGGCGGTCGTCCGGTTCGACCGCGCCGCGCGGGGCGCTCGAGGCGCAGCGCCGTAGAAAGGCTTCGCGAAGAGCCAACGATCGGTCCCGCAAGGGTTCGGCCGAGGCGCGCGCTAGGAGCTCGTCATAAACGGCAGATAGGGCGGGAGTCACGCTGGCTTAGATAAGGAGGGTCGCGTCCCAGGGGCGGATCGCCAAACCCCCAAAGTTCGCGTCTTCCTACCAGATCGCCGGGCCGCCGTCGCTACCCCTGACGAACGGCCGCCGTGGTACACTGCCCTGAGCCGATGGGCAACAACCGCGTTTTCTTCCCGCAGGCCGCCCTTGACCAGTGGATCAGCGAAGGGAAGGTGGACCTCGTGGGTGACGAGTTGACCATCAAGGCCGAAGCCCGCCGCTATCGCATCCTCGAGGCCGCACACATCGTCGTGGAATGCACGGGCCTGCTCGATGGAAACGAGCTCGTCGGCAAGGTCAAATCTCGCGCGTACTTGATGGAGCTCGGGGCTGAGCTACTCGAGACATCGATGGTGCTCGGCGACAACGCTTACGATATCGTTCCGGGGTTCCTCGCCGCGCCGGTGGGTAGCTTCGAGGAGCACCTCGCCAGGAGAAGCATTCCCGAGGTCGACCTGGTACGGGCGCCGGCACCGGCGAGTGACGAGGATCTCTTGGTGAAGTTTCTGCTCGAGAGTCTGTGACCATGCTGGTCGAACTCGTTTTTTACTCCACCGTAGCTGGCTATGCCGTCGCCAGTGCTCTCTTCTTCAGCTACCTCATGCGAGCGGGCGCTCCGGCGCGCGCCGGCAGGGCCGCACCTCGCGTGCTCGGAGCCGCCGCCGCGCTGCACACCGGCTACGTTTGCCTGGCGAGCTTCACCGCCAACGTTTGCCCAGTCAAATCGATCCACTTCGTCGCGTCGATCGCGGCATTGTTGGCGACCGGTTTTTATCTGCTGCTCCGCCGTTTTTGGGTGATCGACGCGCTCGGGGCTTTCGTGGCGCCGGTAGCTCTTACCTTCGTGCTCGGATCGCGCTTCGTCGGTGGGCCCGAGCAACCGGTCGGCGGAGGGCTGCTCGCCTTTCACGTCACGGTCAACGTCCTCGGCGACGCGCTCTTCCTCCTTGCGAGCGGCGCGGCCGTTCTTTACCTCGTCGAGGAAAAACGCCTCAAACAGAAGCGGGCGGCCGGTCTTTTCGGCCGGCTCCCTCCGCTCGATGCTCTCGATCGTGCCGAGCACCGCCTTCTTCTCGTGGGCTTTCCGCTCCTCACTTTGGGCATCATCTCCGGAACGGCGTGGGCACATCGCATCGAGAGCGGTTCGCCCGCCGAGGCGGCGCGAGCTCTCTTCGCTTATGGCACTTGGATTCTTTTCGCCGGGGTGCTCGTTCTGCGCGCTGCCCTCGGTTGGCGCGGGCGCCGCGCTGCCTACTTGACGATTGCGGGCTTCTTGTCCGCGGTTGCCGTTCTCGTCGTCTACCTCGTGCGGGGTCCCTTGGGGCCCTCGTCGACGTCGACCGGCCAAGCGGTGCGCACGGAAATCGGAGGGGGACTCATCGGGGGGGCGCTAGGAGGGCCCACGTGATTGTCGTCGTCGGTCTTTCTCACCGAGAAGCCCCGATCGAAGTGCGCGAGCGGTTGGCGATCGACAACGAGAGCGTCGCGGGATTCTTGCGTCAGCTGCTGGAACGCCCGAGTATTCGCGAGGCGCTTTGCGTGTCCACCTGCAACCGCACGGAGATCTACGCTGTAGCCCAGGGGGACTCGGAGACCGACACGGTCGCCGCCGCGCGCGACATTTCGGAGATGATGAACGATCTGGCAGAGCGCAATGGCGCTGCCGGCATCCATGCCTATCTGAGAACGCACCTTCGCGCCGACGCCGTTCGCCACCTCTTTCGCGTCACCTCGTCGCTCGATTCGCTGGTCGTCGGCGAGCCGCAGATCCTGGGTCAAATCAAAGACGCATTCGAAGCTGCCAAGAGCGCAGGCAGCGTGGGCAAGTATCTCGAGCGCGCGATGAGCCGGGCCTTCCACGTCGCCAAACGCGTGAGGACGGAGACCGCCATCGGCGCCGGGCAGGTGTCGGTCTCGAGCGTGGCGGTCGATCTTGCGCGACAGATCTTCGAAGATCTATCGGAGCGCACGGCGCTCTTGCTCGGTGCGGGTGAGATGGCCGAAGCAGCGGCCAAGCTATTGGTCAAAGCGGGAAGCAAGTTGCACGTCGTGAACCGCAGCCCTCGGCGTGCAGAAGAGCTGGCCCGCGAATTCGGCGGCGCCGCCCGACCGTGGGGGGAGCTCGAGAGCGCCCTCGTCGATGCCGACGTCGTGGTTGCCAGCACCTCCGCCAAACACTTCATTTTGACGCGCGCCATGGCTGCGCGCGCCATGAAGGCGCGCCGCGGGCGCAGTCTTTTTTTCATCGACATCGCCGTACCGCGAGACGTGGAACCGGCCGTCAACGAACTCGACAACGTGTACGTGTACGACATCGACAATTTGTCGAATGTGGTCGCCGAGTCGATGCGGGGGCGCCAAGCGGAAGCCGAGCGCGCCGAGGCCCTGGTCAATTACGAAGCCGATCACTTCCAGAGCTGGACGGAAGGTCTCGGTGTGACCGGTACGATCGTCGCCCTACGGACGAAAGTCCGCGCATCGCTCATGGCCGAGCTCGAAAGAAGTCTCTCCGGACGTCTCAAGCATTTGCCCGATGCCGATCGAAAAGCGCTCGATACGATGGTGGACGCCGCGGTGAACAAGCT
>DASWDH010000386.1:0-5066 GCA_036395495.1 Polyangiaceae bacterium | reverse complement strand
CCAAAAGCGTGGCCTCGTAGCAACCTATCGCCTCGCCCTCGGTCTCGAGCTCGGTGGCACGCGCCAGCGTCGCGGCCGCGATGCGCGGGTGGGTGATGGTCTCGAGCTTTTGACGAGCCGCGGGATCCGCGAACACCAGCGCGGCCATCTGCTTGCGGTCGAGCGACCCGTCCGCTGCGAGGATGCCGGGCCCGAAGCCGCGAACGAGCTCAGCGAGGCCCGATGTGCCCTGGGCTACCACCTCGCGCGCGACTTCGTCGGCGTCGATCACCGGCAACCCACGCGCTCGCCAGCGTGTCGCGACCGAGCTTTTGCCCGACGCGAGCCCGCCCGTCATTCCGAACAGAAGGAATCCCACGTCGAGATCCAATGTCGCATCTCGGGACTAGTTTGTCAGCTCTGCTGCGCGCGTGCCGCCGATGCGTCTCGACATCCCAATTCCGCAAAAAACCTGGAAAATACGGCGACCATGGGTATGCCGCTACCCGAAGACGGTATCTTTTGACCCCCCGTCAGCCGGCGACCCGAATGCCTTTGCGCCCCGTTTTCGCATTCGGCGCACCGTCGACCACGATCTGCATCTTGCGAATGCTGGTGACGACATCGCCGTCGTCGTCCGCAATGCAAGCCGCTCGCAGCCGCACGATCGCTTCGGCGTGCAGCTGGCATGCTCGCGACTCGGTGACACCGAGCATCTCGCCGATCTCGCGAAGTGTGTAGTCCTGCTCGTAGTACAGCTTGAGCAGTGACTGCAATCGCTCGGGCAGCTGCTGCACGGCTTCGGCGAGTCGCTCGCGCCGCTCCGTGCGCAGAAGCTGTGCGTCGGCCTCCTCACCACTGTCGTCGCTCAGCTCGAGTCCGTCGACGCCATCGCCTCCGGTCGTGTCGAGGCTGACCAGCCCGCCGAACGAGAGCTTCGCCAATCGTTCGCGAAAAGCCGCGACAGGGAGCTCGAGCTTCTGCGCAATTTCGATCTCCTCCGGCGGCCTTCCGAGCTCGGCGGTGAGCTGCCGAACGACGGCGACGATGCGGTTGTTGAGATCGCGTAGGTCGCGCGAGAGTGGATCGTACGAGCGCAGCTCGTCGAGCATCGCGCCCCGAATGCGACAGTCGGCGTAAGCTTCGAAACGATCGGGTCCCGAGCGATCGTACTTGTTGAGTGCATCGGCCAAGCCGACGAACCCCGCGCCCATCAAATCTTCGACGTTGACATGCGAGGGGAGCCGGCGCGCCAAGCGATATGCGTGACGCCGAACGATGCTGATGTACCGATCTGCCAGTCTTCGGGGCAGCGGTCCTTCCGGCAACCGATTGCTGTCAAACTCCATGGCAAGCGCCTCCAAAACCCGAGCTTTTTGGGGGGTCACAGCTGACCCTTTTTTTGCCGAGCGATTTCGTTAGTGCTTGCCGCGTGCCAGCGCGCGCCGAAGGCCGCGCCGAGTAACACAGCCGATTTTCAGGTAACCTGAGTGGGATATGTCGTCCTATCGCTCGAAGCTCGAGCGCGTGCGTTTGGCTCCCTCGCTGCACGAGGTCGCGCGTCTCGCTCCACGTTCGGTGATGAGCACGCCAGAGCTGCCAAGCGATCCGCAACGTCGCCTCGATGCGCTCCGCGAGCGCATCGCCGAGCTGCTCGTGAAAACACCACCGCCCCGGCGGCTCTTCGCGGATCCCACGCAGGGGGACCTACCTTTCATGCGCGAGGAGACGCCATTCGGCACGCTCTACATCCGAACGAAAACGTTTTCGGCCGCGCACCGCGTCGGACGGGCGCAGGTCCTCGCCGGAGCACGAGCGAGCGGCGGAATGTTGGCTCTTTTGGCACTAGACCCCTCGGTCGCGTCGCTCGACATCGCTCGCGCCCTTTACCTCGACACCGAGACCACCGGTCTCTCGAGCGGCGCGGGGACGGTACCCTTCTTGATCGGCCTCGCGTTCTTCGAACCGGCGAGCGGGGCGTTCGTGATCGAACAGCTGCTGCTTCGTCAGATGGGGGAGGAGGCACCGATGTTGGACTGGTTGGCGCGCCGGGTCGCCGGCGCGTCGATGCTCGTCACCTACAACGGCAAGTCATTCGACTTGCCTCTTCTCGGCGCGCGATTCGTCATGAATCGGCTACTACCGCTCCCCACCGTTGCCCACCTCGATCTGGTGCACCTTGCCCGGCGGATCCATCGCCATCGCCTGTCCGAGCTCAACCTGGCACGTGTCGAATCGCACGTGCTCGGCTTCGAGCGCACCGCCGACATCGCCGGCGGCGATGTGTGCTCGCGATACACCCATTTTCTCCGCACCGGTGACGAGTCGGCGCTGACCGCGGTCGTCGATCACAACGAATGGGACATCGTGGCGATGGCGGCGCTGGTGGGACTCTATGGCGAGCCGCTCGAGCGCTTGACGCCGGCCGATTGGGTCGGCGTCGCGCGAACGCTGCGCCGCGCGGGCGCGCTCGAGCTCGCGCACGAAACCGCCCACCGGGCGGTCGCGAGCGGTGTGGGGCAGGAGGCGGTCCGAGCACGCGGCGAGATCGCCAAAGCGCGCGGCGACAAGGCGCAAGCGCTCGCCGACTTTGCCTCGCTGGTCGAGAGCGTCGATGACCCGTCGCTCCGCCTCGAGCTCGCCAAACTCTACGAGCATCACGCGCGCGCTCCGCTCGACGCCCTCGCGATTTTGGACCGAGGCACCGGGGAAAGTCCGGACGCAACGTCGCGCCGGCGATCGCGGCTGGAAAAAAAGCGCGACCGCGCGAAGTAATGCCAGGCGGCGTCTTGTGGTAAATCGACCCCCCCATGCCCGACCGTTACGATCCCGCCGCCATCGAGCCGAAGTGGCAAGCCTACTGGGACGAGCACCAGACATTTCGAGCTGAACGCCATGCCGATCGCCCCAAACGATACGTGCTCGACATGTTCCCGTACCCTTCCGGGCAGGGCCTGCACGTGGGCCATCCCGAGGGTTACACGGCGACCGATATCGTCGCGCGCTACGACCGCATGCGCGGCATCGACGTTCTGCACCCCATGGGATGGGACGCGTTCGGCTTGCCCGCCGAGCAGCACGCGATTGCGACCGGGACCCACCCGGCCGCGACCACCCGCGCCAACATCGCCAATTTCAAGCGGCAGCTCAAGATGCTCGGCTTGTCATACGACTGGTCGCGCGAGATCGATACGACGGATCCCGGCTATGTCCGGTTCACGCAGTGGATTTTCTTGCTGCTCTTCCGGCGCGGTCTCGCCTTCCAGTCGGAGATTCCCGTCAACTGGTGCGAGGAATTGGGCACCGTGCTCGCCAACGAAGAAGTCGTCGACGGAAAGAGCGAGCGCGGCGGTTATCCGGTCATACGGCTGCCGCTCCGCCAATGGCAGCTGCGCATCACCGCGTATGCCGATCGGCTGGCCGACGATCTCTCCGGCCTCGATTGGCCGGACACCAGGCAGAAGCAGATCAGCTGGATCGGCAGGAGCGAAGGCGCGGAAATCGATTTTCCGATCGATGGGCACGACACTCGCGTGCGCGTCTTCACGACCCGCGCCGACACGCTCTACGGGTGCACCTACGTGGTGCTGGCTCCCGAGCACGCGCTCGTCTCCGGGCTGACGACGCCGCTCCATCGCGAAGCTGTCTCGCGCTACGTGGCCGATGCTTCGCGCAAGAGCGATTTCGATCGAACCGAGATCTCCAAAGAGAAAACCGGCGTCGATACCGGTGCGTTCGCCATTCATCCCCTCACTGGAGAGAAGCTCCCCATCTGGATCGCCGATTATGTGTTGGCATCCTACGGTACCGGAGCGGTCATGGCCGTGCCCGCGCACGACGAGCGCGATTTCGAGTTCGCCAAGCGCTACCACCTGCCCATCGTCGAGGTGATAAGCCCCGACGGAAAGCCGCACGATCGGCTCGAAGCGGCGTACGTCGACGAAGGCATCGCGCTCGGGTCCGGATCTTTCACCGGGCGCCCCTCGGCGGAGGTGCGGTCCAAGATCGCCGATCGCCTGATCGAGCTCGGAATGGGGGCGCGAACCGTGAAATACAGGCTGCGCGACTGGGTCTTCTCGCGTCAGCGCTACTGGGGCGAGCCGATTCCCATCTACTTTCCCGTCGAGCTCGCCAATCCCGGAGGGGATCCGCGCCGGGGCGACCCGCACACCATCCGCTACGACCAACCGATCGCCGTCGGCGAAGAAGAGCTGCCCCTGCGGTTGCCCGAGCTCGAGGACTTTCAGCCTGGCGGCGATCCCGCAGGACCCTTGGCGCGGGCGGCCGATTGGCGCTTTTTTCAGAAGGAGGGCCGGTGGTACGCGCGCGAGACGAACACAATGCCCCAATGGGCAGGCTCGTGCTGGTACTACCTGCGCTTTCTCGATCCCCGAAACGCCGATCGTATCTTCGATCCTGCCGCGTACGACCAGTGGATGCCGGTCGACCTTTACGTGGGCGGCAGCGAGCACGCCGTCTTGCATCTTCTCTACGCGCGCTTTTGGCACAAGGTTCTGTTCGACGAGGGTGTCGTTCGGCACAGCGAGCCGTTCACGAAGCTCGTGCACCAGGGAATGATCCTCGGTGAAGACAACCAGAAGATGTCCAAGGCACGGGGCAATGTGATCAATCCGGACGACGTCGTCCGCAGTTACGGCGCCGACTCGCTCCGGCTCTACGAGATGTTCATGGGGCCGCTCGAGCAGGTGAAGCCCTGGCAAACCAGCGGGATCCAGGGCGTGCGGCGCTTTCTCGATCGCGTATACGCGCTCGGCACTGGTGAGCTCGGCGATGCGATGGACAGGGAAACCCAGAAGCTCGTCCACAAGACGATTCAGAAGGTCACCCATGACATCGAAAACCTCCGCTTCAACACGGCAGTGAGCGCGATGATGATCTTGAGCCGCCAGCTGTCCGACCTGTCACCGGTGCCTCGCCAGGGGGTCGAGAGCCTCGTGCTCCTCCTGTCTCCCTTTGCCCCGCACCTTGCCGAGGAGCTGTGGAAGCGGCTCGGCCACGCCCAGTCGCTGGCCTACGAGCCCTGGCCCATCCACGACGAGGACCTTTGCCGGGACGAGCTCGTCGAG
>DASWDH010000385.1:0-9911 GCA_036395495.1 Polyangiaceae bacterium | reverse complement strand
CCTCCACCTCCACCTCCACCTCCACCGCCACCGCCACCACCGCCCCACCCCCCGCCTCGGCCGCCTCGGCCTCTCCATCCGCCGCCGCCCCAACCGCCACCCCACCAGCCGAACCCGCCAAACGGAGTAAAAAAGCGCGTGCCGCGCCTGCGCGACCGTGAGCCGAAAAGCAAAATAGGAAGCAAGAGCAGGAGGAAAAAATAGACGGGGCTAAGACCGTACCCATCATCGGCCGGCGGTTTGCGTGTTGGGCCGCGCACACCGCCCGCGGTGAGTGCCTGCGAAATGCCGTCGATGCCCGCATCGATACCTTGCTTGAATTGATCTTGCCGTAGGGAAGGGGCAATGCGCATCCGGATGATGTCGTTGCTCTGCAGATCGGTGAGCGCCCCGCCGACCCCTTTTCCCGTTTCGATGCGGACGCGACGCTCGCTGGGAACGATGACGAGCAGTACGCCGTTGTCGAGATCCTTGCGTCCGATCTTCCACTTGTTGAAAGTATCGTAGGCGACGTCTTCGATGGGTTGGCCCTGGCTCGAGCCCGCGACGAACACGACGATCTCGTTGCCAGTCTCCTCTCGGATCCGCGTGAGTTTGCTCTCCAGATACTCGCGCTCGTCAGGCGTCAGGCGCCCCGCGGTGTCGGTGACGTGTCCCTCGATCGGCGGAGGATCGAATGCCCAAGCTCCTCGTGGGGACGCTAGGATCGAAGTGAGCGCAGCGACGAGCATCACCGCGACCCGGCTCCACCAGACGATGCGTGCTGTCGCCGGGATCATCGTGGGCGCTCAGAAGGACACGACCGGCGCAGTTTGTGCGCCCGCCGCTGCGTTGAAGTAGGGTCGCGGCCTGAACGGGCGACCGGTGGCGCGATTCACCACGCTGCCACCGATCCGCCGAAGCTCGGCGTTGTAGTCGGCGACGGCCGCGTTGTACTGCTCGCGCGCTCGCAAAATGCGATTTTCGGTCCCCTCCAGCTGAACCTGCAGATCGTGGAACGCCTGGTTGGCCTTGAGGTCGGGATAACGCTCTTGCACGACGAGCAGCCGCGACAGCGCCCCCTTCAGCTCGTCTTGGGCTTTCTGAAAAGCGGCCATCTTCTCGGGGTCCTGCAGGTCCTCGGCATTCAGCTTGATGCTGGTGGCCTGCGCGCGGGCCTCAGTCACTTGTCGCAGTGTCGTTTCTTCGTGGGCTGCGGAGCCGCGCACCGTCGCGACCAAGTTGGGAATGAGATCATAACGGCGCTGCAATTGCGCTTCGATGTCGGCCCACCGCTGATCGGCGACCTGGTCCTTTTCGACCAGCACGTCGTATTGTCTGCAACCCGAGAGCGATCCGACGAGAGCGCCAACGAGAACGACCAGCCAGCGGTAGAGTCGCTCTGCGCGAGGCGACGCAGGGGAGGAACCGCGAGTGAGCGACGAAAGCGCAACGGTGGTTTGCATGAGGGCTCCCAGCCCCCCTTACCATGATGCACCCCTTTGGCGAGGGGGCTTCGACCGGCGGGGGCGGCAAGGGGTCGGCCGTCGGTCCGTCGATGGTGACTAGACCTCGATGCCGAGTCGCTTCAGCCGATAATAGAGGGTCGTGCGCTGGATGCCGAGGATCCGCGCCACCTCCGCTTTGTTTCCGCTGCACCGCTCGAGCGCTGCGCAGAGTTCCCGGCGTTCGAGGTCATCGAGCTGGCTCGGCAAATCGTGGGGGGTCGGTGCGCCGAGGACCCCATCCGCCGCCGAACTCGTTTCGTTTCCCAATGCCACGAACGAGGGACCAATGGTCGGGCTGTCGGACACCAACACGGCTCGCTCGACCACACTGGCCAGCTCGGCGACATTTCCCGGCCAACGGTACATCATGAGCTTTGCGATCGCCTCCGGCGTCCACGCCTTTGCCGGTCGTCCCATACGGATCGCGCTGCGCGATAGCAATCGGCTGCACATGCCCGGTAGATCGTCAACACGGTTTCGAAGGGGCGGGACGGTGACGCTCGACGCCCCGAGGCGACGAAACAGGGGCGAGCGCCGCGCGAAAGCCTCGGGATCATGGCTGGTCGTGCAAACGAGGCGTACGTCCACGGGGGTTTCGGCCGTGGCGCCGATCCGCCGCACGGTTCCTTGACCGAGCCACCGTTCGAGTCGGCTCGCGACGGCGGCGGAAAGATCACCCACTTCGGTCATGACCAACGTGCCGCCGTGAGCCAGCTCGAATCGACCCGGCCGCTCCACGAGCGCCCCCTCGAACGCTCCCTTTTCCCAGCCGAACAGCTCGCGCTCCAATGCGTCGCCGGCGAACGCCGGGCAAGAAACGGCGACGAAAGGCTTCGATTCGCGCGACGAGCTCACGTGCAGGGCACGCGCAAAGAGCTCTTTCTCGGTTCCGGGTTCCCCGGAGATGACGACCGGCGAACCGTTGGTGGCCAGAAGCTCGAGCTTTGCGACCGCCTCCCTCATCGAAGGGGTCTCCGCCGAAAGCTCACCGAAATCGATGGGGTCGCGCTGCTCGGTCTCGAGATAGCCGGCGTACCGGGCCAGCTGTTCTCGCAGCCTTCGATTTTCGCGGAGCGTATGAAAACGCTCGATCGACTGGCGGAGCACGACGGCGAGCTCTTTCGAGTCCCACGGCTTCTGCACGTACCGGTACACGGCTCCGGAGTTGATCGCTTCAAGCAAAACAGGCAAATCCGTGTAGGCGGTGAGCAAAACACCCACGGCGTCGGAGCGACGCCGGAGCGCGTGCCTGAGCACGTCGATGCCGCTCATCCCCGGCATCCTTTGATCGGTGACGATGACCGCGGCGTCCAGCGTCTCCAGGATCGCGAGGGCCTGCTCTCCTCCCTGTGCGTACGTAAGAGCGAAGGACTTACGGAAGACGAACCGGAACGCGTCGAGATTTTCCTGCTCGTCGTCCACCACGAGCACGGGAAAGCGGTTGAAATCGAGCTCGATCATGGCTTGGCTTCGGCTCTGCTGACGGGTGCTCGCCAACCACCTTACGACCGAGAGGCCAGCAACAGTAGTACTAAAAAGCGCGCCGAGTGCTAAGCTCGGCCCTGCAGCCAACCCGGGCCACGCCCCGCGACACGAGGAGCACTCGACTGTCAAGACTTGAAGGAAGCCGACCATGCTCGACGAAATTCTGAGTGATCTCAAAACCTCGATTGCAAAGGCGCACGAGGCGCTCAAACGAGATCTCGGTAAGGTGCGCACGGGGCGGGCCCATGCGGGAATGCTCGATACAGTTCGCGTGGACTATTACGGCGTCTCGACGCCGATCGGGCAGATGGCGACGGTGAATGTACCCGAGCCGCGCCTCCTCACCGTCAAGGCTTGGGACAAGAGCGCCGTCAAGCTCGTCGAGAAGGCCCTGCGCGACAGCGATCTTGGCCTGAATCCGCAGGTCGACGGCGACCTCATTCGCCTACCTATCCCACCGCTGACCGAAGAACGCCGTAAGGAGATGGTCAAGCTTGCCAAGAAGCTCGGAGAGGAGTGCAAGGTGGCTATCCGAAAATGTCGCCACGACGCGCTCGACCTTGCTTCCTCGGTCGACGCGGAGGGCGAAGCCAGCACGGACGAGGTCGACCGCGCCAAAAAGAAGGCCGAAGAATTCGTGAGCGAAGGCATCCGAACTGTTGACACCATCATCGCGAATAAAGAAAAGGACATTCTGGAGGTATAATCTCTGGAGCACCTGCCACCGCTGGGCTTTGAGGGCCCAACCCAAAAACGCGACCGTCGAGAGAGCCACCCAACTTGATCCATCCCCCCTCCAGAAGCGCGCGCCTTGACATAGGGAAAGGCGCGTGAAAACCTTATTTTGGCTCATCTGCCGGCGTTCGTCTTACCGGGGTCGGTGGGGGGTCGTCCGCTGAAGGAGCGACCGGGCAATGCGCGCGATCGCGACAGGTCTCAGTGACGTCGGCCTCCAACGAGAGCACAACGAGGACAGCTTCGTCGTGCTCAGCGAGGCCGCGGGTGCAGGCACGGGTGGGACAGGTGCTGGCTACGACCTGTTCATCGTAGCCGACGGCATGGGCGGACACCGCGCAGGCGACGTAGCGAGTCGCCTAGCGACCGACACCATTGCCGAGTTCTTCAAGACCACCGCCAGCGAAGACGTGACCTGGCCTTTTCACTTCGATACGAGCCTCTCCGAGGAGGAAAATCGCCTTCTCACCGGCATCCGCATCGCCAACCGGCAGATCTTCGAACGCAGCGCGAAATCGCGGGAGTGCCGCGGGATGGGAACGACCGTCGTCGGTGCGCTCTTTTCGCCGAAGAAGAACCGCATGTACATCGGCCACGTCGGCGACAGTCGCTGTTATCGTGTCCGTCGCGGCGAGCTGCGCCTGATGACGCGCGATCACTCGCTCATCAACGATTACTTGATGGCGATGCCCGACCTGACCGAAGAGCAGAAGAGCGAGCTGCCCAAGAACGTCATCACGCGCGCGCTCGGGATGCAGGATCAGGTGATGGTCGATCTGCAGGCCGACGAACCGCAGGCCGGCGACGTTTACCTGCTCTGCTCGGACGGCCTTTCGGGGATGATTGCCGACGACGAGATCCTCGACATCCTCATGTCGACCCGCGACATCGACGAGGGGTGCCGTCGGTTGGTCGCGCGCGCGAACGAGCACGGTGGCGAAGACAACATCACTGCGGTGCTGGTGCGCATAGACGAAAGTCCCTCATCGCAGCAGCTGGCGACGCAACCGGCGCCCGACGTGGCGGACGACACGACGGCGCGCGCCATGCCCCCGGTAACTGCTTCCACCATCACCGACGTGCCGCCGGCTCCCCCCGCGGCGCCGGCTCCCCCGGCGGCCGCCCCCACGCCGCCGTTGATCGAAAGCGAGCCCACGCTCCCGACCGGCACAGTGCCCGCGTCCCAGCCGTCCGGTCGCCCGCCCGATTCGGGCAAGCGTCGCTGAAGAGCGCGCTCAGAGAGGGGCACCTTCGGTTGCCGCGGCGGGCTTATTTTTTTTTTGGCCCAGCTTGTGGCGAATGGCGCCGATCAACAGAGGAAGCACCGATAGGAAGATGATCAGGTAGACGATCTTCTCGATTTCTTTGGCCTCGAACACTTTCCCCAGGAAGTAGCCGAGGAAGCTCATCGAGAGGACCCAGCCTGCTCCGCCGACGATGTTGAAGGCCGCGAAACGCCGGTAACCCATGCGTCCCACGCCGGCCACCACCGGCGCAAACGTGCGTACGGCGGGCATGAAGCGCGCGAGGATGATCGTCTTGCCACCGTGCCGTTCATAGAACTTCTGCGTCGCCAGCAAATGATCTTTGCGGAATAACAGCGATTGCTCGCGCGTGAAAATCTTGGGCCCGGCCTTCAAACCGATCGAGTATCCGACGGCGTCGCCGACGACCGCCATGACGATGAGGACCACGTTCATGAGCAGGAGGTTGCCGAACGTCGACAACTCGAACGGGTTGAGCAGTCCGGCGTTCACGAGAACTCCCGCCGTCACCAAGAGCGAGTCGCCCGGCAAGAAAAAGCCGACGAGCAATCCGGTCTCGGCAAAGACGATCGCCATGAGCACCGGGTAACCCCCCCAGGTGAGCAAAGATTTCAGTTCGTGAAGGCGGCTGAAGAATTCGCGCAGGATGTCGAGCACGCGCACGACTTAGCGCAGGTTGGGGCCGGAGTCGAACGCTTGTTGGGCCCGCCCGGCCGAAAAACAGCGGCCGCTGGGAGGTTATCGCTATCCTCCGGTGTCGCAGTTTTCGAGCACGAAGTAGCCGGAGTCGATTTCGCAGCGCGTCCCCGGGTCGTTGTTGGATGGGTCGATCACGTTGAGGCACGTGATTCTCGCCCAGATCTTTCCCGCCTCGACAGCCAGTTGATTGGGCATGATGGTCCCCACGACCGATACAGTACATTCGCTCGACGAATAAAAGGTGCCCGTCCTCTCGTCGCTCAAACTGATGCTGCCCTTGGCCGCCGTTTCGCCGGCCCCGATCGTCGTGGTGACATGAATGATCGTCGGGTCGACGGGGTTGTTGTTCGCGTCCACCGCGGGCGACGTGATCTCGCCGTTGACGCTGAACTTGTCGCCACTCGGCTTCACGGAGCAGTTGACGGCCATTTGATTTTCGCCATCGACGGCTCTGGCCTGGACGGTCGTTGCATCGACCAAAGGCGTGCCTGCCTTGTTGAAGGGAGCGTTGACCCAGTGCGCGCCAGGGGAGCATGTACCGCCCGATAGCGAGCCTTGCAGGTGGACCGAGATGGCTCCTTGAGGGGCAGGGGGAGCGGAGTCGCTGCAGGCCACCAGTCCAAAGCCGAGCACGCCGAAGGCACCGAGGTATGGGAACTTCCGAGTTATCCTCATCCGTCGCATTCCTTTCGTTCCCAATCAAGCCGCTGTTTCAGGCTACGAGGGGTCGTTTCCCGCCGGACCCCATGACCATGGGTCCCTTGTATCACATCCTTGCAGGTTGAAATAGCGCAGGCGATTACTAGCATTACGTCGCCAGTTTCTCGCTGCCAGATCGATCAGCGGAGTAGCGTTATCCCCACTCAAAATGACCGGACAGGCGCAACTTTGTTTGGGAAGGCGGACTGGCGCTTCTTCGCGGCCCTTCCGGTACGAAGCGTGGTTTGCATCGGTTTCGCCGGACGTTATCTGGCCGATTCGCTGCATTGCCGATCGAGATCTGCTGCTGCCAAAGACTGGCGAAGTCGTGCTAGGCCGAGGCGGCGGAGAGCGCGGTCGCGAGGTCGTTCCACAGATCCTCTTCGCCCTCCAGTCCAACCGATAGGCGTACCAGCCCGTCGGAAATTCCGATTCGGGCGCGCAGATCCGGCGGGATCGACGCGTGGGTCATCGAAGCGGGGTGCTCGGCGAGCGATTCGACGCCGCCGAGGCTCTCCGCGCAGGTGAAGATCGAGAGCCGCTCGAGCAACGTGCGCACCTTGCCGATGCCGCCATCGATCTCGAAGCTGATCATGCCGCCAGGCCCCTTCATTTGTCGAGACGCGAGCGCGTAGCCCGGATCACTCGGCAATCCGGGATACGCGACGCGCCGAACGAAGGGGTGCCGCGCCAGCCGCTCGGCAAGCTTGTGGGCGGTGGCGACATGCTGACGCATCCGCACCGGGAGTGTCTTCAGCCCGCGCAGCACCATGTAGCAATCGAAAGGGCTCGGCACTGCTCCTATCGCGTTTTGCAAAAAGCGCAGCCGTTCGGCAAGTGACGCGTCGCTGGTGACGACGGCTCCGCCGACCACGTCAGAATGACCGTTGAGGTACTTGGTGGTCGAGTGTACGACGGCGCTCGCGCCGAGCTGGAGGGGACGCTGCAGCATCGGCGTAGCGAACGTGTTGTCCACCACGACCGCTACGCCCGCTCTCTGGCCGACCGCGACGATCGCCGAGATGTCGAAGATTTTCAGCAGCGGATTGGAGGGAGTCTCCATCCAGATGAGCCGCGTGGTCGAGCGCAGCGCCGTGGTCACGCGGTCGGGATCGGTCATGTCGACGAAGGTCGACTCGATGCCCATCGGACGCATCACCTTGTCGAACAAGCGGAAGGTGCCGCCATACACGTCGTCGCCAGAGACCACGTGATCGCCCGGCCGGAGCGTGTGAAGCAGCGTGAGCGTGGCGCTCGAGCCGCTTCCGAACGCAAAAGCGTGCGCGCCTCCTTCGAGCGCCGCGATGCATGCCTCGAGCGCCCGACGGGTGGGATTGCCGCTGCGCGAATATTCATAGCCCTTGTGTCGGCCGGGCCCCGCTTGCGCGAAGGTGCTGGCCAAAACGATGGGAGTCATCACCGCACCCGACGTGGGATCGGGCTCCTGGCCCGCGTGGATCGCCAAGGTGTCGAGCCCGAGCTTCGTCTCTTGCATGTGGGTCATTGTACAAGCTTTATCGGTTCAAGCGCTCGGCGAGCTCATGAGAGGACGCGACCCGCGCGATACGCTCGAAGGCGAGAGCGTCGAAGATAGCTCGGCGAACGTGCTTCGGTAAGTCGGGACGCTCCTCGATGCGTTCCCGAAGCACGCCCGAGCTCGCGACTTCGAAAAGGCGGCCCGCTTCGGTGCTGGCGCGCGTGATCGGCCCCACCGCGACGGCGAGCAGGGTGGCGGCAAGCGCATAGGTGTCGCTCTCGCCGGTCGGGGGTACCTCGTTGCGCGCGAGCTCCGGTGCGGCGTAGGGGAGTGTACCGCGCGCGGCGGGGGATACCGGCCAGGGACCCCCCCGCCAGGTTGCGTTCGAGAGGTCGACGAACGTCACCGCGGACGGCTCGCCGAAGAACAAATTGTCGGGCGACACGTCTCCGTGCACGATGGCGAGGTCACCGGCTGCGTCTCGGAGTGCATGGAGAGCAGCCAGGGCGCGGCTCGCTGCCTGCGCCATCGCCAACCATCGTGCCGTGTCGAGCCGCGGCGTCGACCCGTCGAGCCACGCTCTCAGCGTCGTTCCCGGCGCCTTGGTCTGCAACAAGAACTGGCCCGCCGCGTCGTCCCCCGCGTCAACGAGCTCGGGCAAGTGCACGCCGCTTGCCGCGCGCAGAATGTCGCGCTCGCGGTTCAGCGCGCCCTTTCCCGTGACCTGCGCCACCTGCGGTGCCACTCGTTTCAAGATGAGCTCTCGGCCCCCTTCGTCGCGAACCAGCGCGACCTCGAACACGCTCCCCACTCCGAGCCGCTCGAGCAGAACCGATCCCGCCGGCACTACGTTCCTCCGTGACGTGTACGTTGCCATCTCTCCGGCAATGAGTATGCTCCACGGGCTTCGCGGTGGGTGTAGCTCAGTTGGTAGAGCACTGGATTGTGGCTCCAGTTGTCGCGGGTTCAATCCCCGTCACTCACCCCAAGATTCCCGCCGCTTGGGCGTACGCGCCGAGTGGCGGGGATCCAAGGGTAGCAGGAGGGTAGCAGTTTCGGCTGCGACCATGACTCGACGGCCCCTGTTTCCGGGCCGCCGCGCACCGTCGTTTCGCCCTCCACGCCGCACCCCCAAATCGCAGCCATCCCGAGGCACGCGACCATGCGAGCGACGTAACGGGGCAGAGGTCGGCTAATTATTTTAGCTCTGCCGAAGGAAAGGTGAAGCTGGCAGGTCCATCGGATGCCCTCCTTCCCTGGATGCATCAGGGGGGCACAGTCGAGCAAGTTTGTCCGGATTGCGCACGATTTCGATTTCGGTGATCTTTTGGCCGTCGGTGGCGATGCTGAGCACGCTGTCGATGCGCGCGCCGTCGTAAATCACGATGGCCGGGTCGCCGTTGATGGGGCGGATGTCGTAGGTGGCGTTGGCCGGGCCCTTCTTCGTCAGGCCAATCAAGAGGCGCGCGACGTTGACGGCCCCTTCGACGGGCTTGCGCGCCGCGCGGACCTTGCCGCCGCCGTCCGAAAGGGCGACGACGTCGTCGACGAGGAGCTGCTCGAGCCCCTGGAGGTCGCCGGCGGTGCAGGCCTGCACGAAGCCCATGAGCAATCGGTGGTGCTGCTCGCGCGTGCCGGAGAAACGTGGCCGCCGCGCCACGACGTGGGTCTTGGCGCGATGCAGGATCTGGCGGACGGCCGCCTCTTCTTTTCCGACGATGTCGGCGATCTCGGCGTAGCTATAATCGAATACCTCGTGCAGGAGGAAGACGGCGCGCTCGATCGGTGACAGCGTCTCCATGACCACCAAGAATGCCATCGAGATCGTGTCGCGATCGATCTTGTCGTCGGTGGGCAGCGGCTCCGGCAGCCAGGGGCCGACGTAGCTCTCGCGCCGCGCCCGCGCGCTCTTCAGCTGATCGATGCAGAGGCGCGTCACCACCGTCGAGAGCCAGGCGCGCGGCGAGGCGACGGCCTCTGCGTCGCGCGTCTTGAGGAACGCCTCCTGCACGACGTCCTCGGCGGCGGCGCGATCGCCGAGCATGCGGTAGGCGATCCCGAAGA
>DASWDH010000384.1:0-14624 GCA_036395495.1 Polyangiaceae bacterium | reverse complement strand
GGAGGCGACTGGACGTGTTCGCGCAGAATCTCCGCGTTTACAGCCGGTTATGACCACGAGGCCGGCCATCGCCACGAAGCTCGCACGCAGCCGGGCGCCTAGGCTACGATAGCTTCTTCTTCTTCGAGCGAGGTTCGCCGTGTCAGAGAGCCACACCAGTAGTCCTATCTATCAAGATCGCTTCACCGGCGAGAACTTCAACGACGCGCGCACGATGGTGAACCGATACTTGTCGAAACTGTCGGGCCTATTGAATGTGCAGCCGATCGAGCTCGACTCTGCCGGGCACGCGGACCTGCAGCGTGGATCGATCGCCATCGGCATCAATGTGCTGGAAAGGCAGGGCGTGCTGATGATCTTCGCACCGGTGATGGACGTACCGATCACCGGCCGCGAAGCTTTCTATCGAACGCTTCTCGACATGTCCTTCGTAGCGACCCAGGATGCCGCGTTTGCGATCGATGGACCGCGGGACAAAGTCGTGCTGCGTGCACTGCGCCGGCTGTCGGCACTCGACTACGAGGAGTTCGAAGATCTCGTGATTACGATCGGCCAAGTGGCCGACGACTTCGACGATCGTCTCATTTCCGAATACGGAACCTGACCTCTCGAGAACCTTGGATTTTTGCTGATTATCGGACCGCGTGATAGTCGTAGCTCTGGTAGGTGCGCAGTTGAGCGAAGACCGGGCTCCCGACAACGGCGATCTCTCGCCTGAAGACGCCGAAAAGCTGGCCGAGCGGCTCAAACCCGCGTGGGAGGAAGACGCGGCGCCCGCCGGCGCAACGCCGGACTCTGCAGGTCCTTCAGCTGTCCCCGGCGCCTCACCACCAATGACGCCGTCCGAAGCTGCCTTTCCGCCACCCCAAGCGGAAGGACCGGCCGGCACGGCCAAACGGATTCCGAGCGCCGCCGAAAAGGCGGCTTTGCGGGCAAGGCACGCTCGAACGGTGCTCGGACTTGCACCTCCCCCTCCCGAGCCATCGGCCGGCCCCCCCACGGCGCCCCCTGTGCCGCAGCAGGATGCCGGCGGATCGCCACGCGCCGCTGCATCGGTATCGAGCGCTGCGGCAGGTGGGGCGCCGAACGCGTTTGCGATGGCCGTTCCACCGACGCCGCTCACCCCGCCCGCGGCGCCGAAAGGCGAGGGTCTGCTGCCCTCGGTGGTTCTTGCGGATCAAGGTTCCGCGCTGCCGCCGGCAGCCCGGCCGATGGCACCCGCTTCGCCGCCATACGCCGACCCCAAACCCTTTGCGATCGGGGCCGACGACGATGACCTCGTCGACCTGAACACCTTCAAACGGCCGAGCAGGGCGCCTTACCTGCTCGGGTTCCTTGCCTTGGTCGGGGGAGGCTACGCGGCGTTCGTCTTGCTCGGGCGCGCACAGAAGAACGACGCACCCGTGGTTGAGCCCGTGCCGGTCGCCACGACTCCCGCTCCCCCTGCAGCGATACCGCCACCACCACTGGAGGTACCCCTTCCGGCGCCGGTGACCCCCGCGGCCGCCCCCCCTTCGGTGCCACCGTTCGACACGGCGCCACCGCTAGCGTCGGCCCCGCCCGTGGCCCCCCCTGCTGCGGCGGCCTCTGCTCCTGGGAAGTCGGTTCCAGCCGCAGCGGAACCTAGTGCCACGGGGAAGACTCCGGCGGTGGCCACGAGTCCCCGCGCTGCAACGCCCGCCGCGCCGCGCCCCGCGCCGAAGCCTGCAGCTCCGCCCCCGAAACCCCCAACACCAAGCAAGCCGAGTGGTGGTATCGTCCGCGACGTGCCGTTCTGAGGGCCCGAAGGTCTGGAGACCATTCCCTACCGCTGCGGTCGGAGGACTTTTGAGGAATCGATGAGAACACGCGTTTGCCTCGCTGCGCTTTTCCTGGTCACTTCGAGCGTTGTTCTTGGGGATGTGCCGACGGCGGCGGCGCAGGAGAAGGATGCCGTCACCGAAACGGCCCGCCGCAGGTTTCAGGAAGGGGTGAAGTTCTTCGACCAGAAGCGATACGAAGAAGCGCGAGCAGCTTTTCTCCAGGCGTACGCGCTCAAACATCACCCAGCCGTGCTGTTGAACCTGGCCCAGAGCGAGATCCGCAGCGGGCATCCGCTCGAGGCCGCTCGGCACTTTTCCGGCTACCTGCGCGAAAGTACGAGCGCCTCGCCGGTCGAGCGCGGCGAAGCCGAGAAGGGCCTCGCCACCGCGCGGGCGAAACTCGGCAAGATCCAAGTTTCCGTCGCAGCGGGCGCGGAAGTCGTCGTCGACGGCGAGGCGGTCGGACAAGCTCCGCTCCCCGAGCCCGTCGACGTATTGCCCGGCAATCACAGCGTCGAAGCCAAGCTAGGAGGGCGAACGGCCACCGCTAGTGTTTCAGTTGCGGTCGGAAAATCGGCGAACGCTTCGCTTTCGCTCGAGCCCGTTCCCGTTGCACCCGCACCTGCGCCGGCTCCCGGTTCGGTCGGACCCTCGTCACCACCGGCGACGGTTCCTGACTCATCGGACATGCGTGGCACCGAAGCATCGAAAGATGGGGCCCCGCCGGGCAGCGACACGGGCATACGCGTCTCCACCGGAGGGCGCGAGCCTTTTTTCAAATGGCTCGGCCACAATGGCGTCGGCATCGTTGGGCTGAGCATTACCGTCATCGGCATCGGAGTGTTCGTGGGCGGCGCCATCTTTGCCAAGCAGGCCAACGACAACGCTGACAACGTCGCCGAACAGATTCGGCTGAATATCAGCCCCGCCGACGGGGACAAGCAGAACGCTTGCGCGCCTCCGGTGGCCGTGAAGTTCCAGGACCCGTGCACCATCCTGCGCGACAATCTCGACAAGCGCGACACGGATCGCACCGTGGCCACGATCGGAGCTGTCGCGGCAGGCGTCGGCTTCACGGCGACGATCGCCGCCTACTTCTTGTCGAGCAAGAGCGGCGAGCCGTCGCAGGCGCACGTAGCGCCGCTCCTCGGCCCGAAGCAAGCAGGAATCGCGGTCGTCGGTTCGTTCTGACGACGGTGCCCGCCCCCGGGCTCGGGGGTCAGCGCTGGAGCAAGTCCCTCAGCGTGGAGCGGGCTACGCCGATGTGCCTCGCGGCCGCGCTGACGTTGCCGCCGTGGCTCTCGACCACCGCGCGCGCTTGGTCAGGGGAGACCGATGGCTTTTGCGGCGCAGTGGCCATTTCGAGGCTCTCGGCGATCTCCCGGCTTCCCACCAGCGGGCCGGGGCTGCGCAGGGCTGCGCGATAGAGGACGTTTCGCAGCTCGCGGACGTTCCCAGGCCAACCGTAGGCAGCCAGCTTCGCGAGCGCGCCGGCGCTGAGCTCGCGCGGCCCAATCTCGGAAGCCAGATCGCCGAGAAAGCGCGCCACGAGAACCGGCAGATCCGTTCGACGCTCGCGCAAAGGTGGAACGTCGACCACGAACACCGCCAGTCTTTGGTAAAGGTCCTGACGAAAGAGTCCCTCCGCCACGCGCCGATGCAAGGGGGCCCAGGTGGCGCTGATGACACGAACATCGACCGTGCGCCGGCTGCGGCCCCCCAGTGGCCGGACCTCGCCGTCTTCGAGCACTCGCAAGAGCTTGACCTGGAGGTCGGCGGGAAGCTCTGCGACTTCGTCGAGAAAGAGGGTGCCGCCGTGCGCTTGAACAAAGGCCCCCTCGCGCGCGCCGTGCGCACCGGTATAGGCGCCCCGCTCGTGGCCGAAGAGCTCGGCATCGGCAAGCTCGCGGGGCAAGGTGCCGACATTGAGCGGAATGAATGCACGCAGACGGCGCGGCCCTGCTGCATGCAGCGCACGCGCGAGCACGTCTTTGCCGGTTCCCGTTTCACCACGCAGGAGGACGGGACCTTTAACGGTCGCCAGCCGGCGAATCTCGCGGACGACTCCTCGCATCGCGAGGGATGTGCCGACGACTCCAGGCAAGGGGGGCGCTTCGCCATCGTCGACGACTCGCGCCTGCGCCGGGCTGCAGTTCACGACCACACGGCCGACCACGAAGCTCGCACCGGGACCGAGGCGTGCTCGGTCGATTCTCGCACCGCCGACGAAGACTCCGTTTTTCGAAGCAAGATCCTGGATGACGATTTGGCCACTTTCGACACTGACGGTGCAGTGCCGCCCGCTGACCGCCCGATCGAAGATGCGAATGTCAGCCCCCGGTGCACTGCCGAAAACGAGCGCCTCCCCTTCCCGCACCGACCGGACCTGCGGTTGGCAGGCGATGCCCCCCTCGAGAGACCACACCGCCGACGGCTTTTCGCGGGCGATTTCGATCGTCGCGCTCGAGGCAAGCTCGCTTGCGTCGGCAGCCTCATTGTCTTGCCCCGCATCCATGGTCGTGAGAGCCCATCGGACGCGCCGCCGGAGCGTTGCGCAGAAAAACCGAGAATCGTATCTAGCATTACTGCGTCAGATCTTGGCCGTGACAGATCACGATCGGCAATTGCCGCGCGTCGGCCAGGTAAATGACGGCGAGGCCGTCGGAACAGCGTTTCAGAGGCCACTGGCCGCGAGGCGTCGCCACTTCCGCGTTGCCGAAAGCGTGTTCCGCCTGTCCGGTCAGTCGTTTCGTGGGGCATGGCTACTCCGACGCAACGATCTGGTAGCGGGAATTTGACGCAGTATTGCTAGCCGATGGCGATTCCCAGCGACTTGCGCAGCGCGAAGTACTGGGTCGACACCGAGAAGACGACCAGTTCCTTCAGCTTCTCCTGGGGAGGAAGATCTCCCGGTGCCTGCGGCTCGGCCCCGATGATCTTCCTGGCGATCTCGAGATCGCCGCAGAGCAGCAGCCCGGCGCGGCATGCGGTCAGCTCGACCGCTTGACTCCATCGTTTGATGTTCGCTTTCGCGCCATCTTCGATGAACTTGCGCACCACCAGCCGCAAGCCCTCGATGTGAATGGGCTGCATGTACTTGGCGAGCTCCGCCGCCGTCGCATTCACCTGCGCGCTCATCTCGCCCGGCACCGGCGTTTCCGGATGCACCATCTTCATTCCGGCGAAGAGCAGCATCGTCAGCTCGGGGACGGTGGGGAAGAGATGCTTGATGTAGTGCTCGCCACGATAGTAGCTGAGGTGCTTACCGACGATGAAGGTGAGCTCCTGCGGTTGGAAGCCGGTCAGCACGCTCTGCCCGGCGACCGAAGCGGGCGGCGCGATGGGAACTGCCGCCAGAGCACCGGCCACATCGTTTCGAACGTAGAGCTCGGGGCAGGGCACCGCCAAGACTTGCGCCGCCCAGCCAAACGTCTTGGCGAATGTCACCGTCGAAGTGGCCGGATCTTGCTTGAAACGCTTGTCGAGCACGGGCAGCTGCCGCGTGTTCTTGAGCTGCTGGATCTTGGCCATCAAAGCGGCTGCCGCGAGCATCTCGAAGATCTTGCCGATGTAGAGGTTCTCGTCGGGATGAAAGAGGTTCTTGATCCAGAGCTCGTTGTCGAGACGACTCTTGACCTGCAGCATGCCTTTGGCCCGGTAGTCCTCGTAGAATTTCTGCTCTTCTTCGTCGGCCTTGCCGAGGAAGGCCAGCGCCTGACACATGCACCAAGCGGCATCGTAGTGCTGCTGGCGAACGTAGAGGCGGTAGAGGGCGCGGTACGGGTCGACGCGCAGCGGGTCGCGAGCCAAGATGGCCTGCTGCTCCTCGATGGCGAGCTCCACCTGATCGGTCGCCTCGTAGAGTTCGGCGAGGATCTGCCTCTCCACGACTTCATCAGGGTGCAGGCGCGCAGCCATCTTGAAAGCCTCGATGCCCGGCGAGAGGTCGTTCAAGCGGTCGCGGTAGATGAGGCCGAGATTGTGCCAGAGATTGTATTCGAGGTCGGTGTTGCCTTTGCCGGCCACCCGGTGGAGCATCTTGCGGAACGCACGCTCGAGCTGCTTCCAGTCTTTCTTTTGGGTGAGGATCTTGTTGATGCGCTCGAAGGCTTCCAAGAAGAAGGGATTCAGATCGAGCGTCTCGTTGAAGGCTTCGACGGCGCGGTCGAGATCCTCCTCCTTGTCGCGGTAGATCTGCGCCATCGTGTAGATGTACTTGGACTTGCGCTCGGGACTGCTCTCGAGGTCGGCGATGGACTGCAGCGACTCGATCATCTTCGGCCAGTTCGAGGTGGCCTGGTAGAGCTGCAACAGTTTGTGCAAGAGCACGTGGTTGTTGGGCTCGAGCTCGAGGGCTTCCTCGTAGGTCTCCACCGCCTTGTGCGGATTTTTCTCTTTCTCGGACCAGGTGTCGCCGATCTCGACGAGCAGTTTGAAACGCTCCGCCGAGTCATAGACATCGTCCAGGATCTGCCGCTTGTAGGCGCAAACCTGCTTGAAGTCCTTGAGGTCGGTGTAGACGCCGATCAGTGCTTCGAGCGCGGGGCGATATGATTTTACGGCGAGCGCCTTTTCGAAGTTGTTGATGGCCTGCTTGTTCTGGCCCTGTTCCTTCTTGATCGCGCCGAGCTTGTAATAGACGTTGGCCCGCTCGTCGGTGTCGCCTTCGTCGAGGCTGGTCAGCACCTTCTGATAATTCGTGAGCGCGCCGGACCAATCTCGCAGCCGGAAGCACACGTCGGCCAGACCCTTGATCGTCTCGGAATCCGTGAGGTCGAGCTTGTGGGCGTCCTGATATGCCTTGAGTGCCTTTTCGTCCTTGCGCAGCGCGCTGGCGATGCGCCCGAGCAGGTTGTAGAGCGTGTGCTGCTCGCGGCGCTCTTTCTTCGCGCCCTTCTTGATGAGCAAATCGGCGAGCGGTTCGGCCTCGGCCCACTTTTCGTTGTTGATGTATTCGGTAACCAGGGGAAGCGCGGCGTCTTCGTTGTCCGAATCGCACTGCAAGGCGAGTTCGTAGGCTTGGACGGCCGCCTCGTGCTCGCCGAGCGTCTCGTCGCGCAGACGACCGAGTTCGACGAGCAGCTTGGCGCGCTGTCGAGGTGCTTGGGTGTTGAGCTGTTCTTGATCGAGGTAGCGCGCGGCGCGATCCCAATCGGCCTGATCGATGGCAATCTGTCGCAGAGCGGCGAGTGTCGCCAGGTGCGCGGGATCGAGGTCGAGCGCCATCTCGTAGCGCTCTTGCGCGGATCCACGATCGCCGAGCTTCTCGTCGAGGGCGCGGCCGATGCGGTAGTACATCTCCACGCGCTGCTTGCCGTCCGCGGTGAGGTCGGCGACGCGAGTCATGTAATCGATCGCTTGTGCAGCATCGCCCTGCTTCTCGAAGAGCTTGGAGAGCGCTTCGAGAGCGGGGATGTTGCCGTCATCGATATCGACGATGTTGCGGTACGCGTCGATGGCGCGGTCGAGATCTTCGACCTCGTCGGCGTACACCTGGGCCATCGCCGCGTAGAGCTCGATCTTCGTCGATCGTTCGAGCGTCGTGCTGATGTGCCGATCGTAGGTGCCGATGAGATCGAGCCACTGCCGGAGGCGGCGATAGCAGCGTTCGAGTGCGACCAGCGCGGGCTCGTGCGCAGGGTCGATCTCCAGCACTTGCTCCAATCGACCGGCCGCGAGATCGGCTTTGAGAAACTGCTCCTCTTGGATGGTCGCGAGCTTCATCAAGACCTCGATGCGCTCGCGCTCGCTGGTCACCACGTCGAGCTGCTGCTCGAGCACCGCTACGAGCTCGGGCCAGCTCGACCTCAAGGTGTAAATTCGCTCGAGACCCCTCATGGCGGGTAGCGACGCGGCGTCGACGTCGAGCACCTCGCGGTACGTCTGGGCGGCCCGCTCGGGATCGTTCAGCGTATTTTCGTAGAGAGCCGCCATGCGCAGCTTGTGCGAAGCGATCGCTTCCGGCTCCTTCAATGCCTTGACCTTGCGGCCGAGCACGTCGACGAGCTCGCGGTTCATCGTCCGCTGCGTATAGATGCGCTCGAGGGCCTCGAGGGCAGGCAGATGCAAGGGGTCGATTTCGAGCGCTCGCGTGTAATGCGTGAGGCCGTTATCGATCTCGCCCATCTGCCGTTCGAGAAGCTCGCCGAGGTCGGTCAGGATTTCTTTGCGATCGAGATCGGTGGTCGCTACGTCGAGCGCCCGAGTGAGCGTCTGCCCGAACTGCTGCCATTGGCTGTTCTTGCGGTAGAGGCTACCCATCTGCCGCAGAACGGAGACGTTGTTCGGATCCAGCTGGACAATCTGCGCGTAGTAAGGCTGGGCGTACTCGGGGTGGCCGAGGTCCTCGCCGTACCACTTGGCCAGCCGCAAGCAGAGGCGAATACGCTTTTGCGGATCGGTTTCGCCCTGCAGCCAAGTGTTCGCGTTTTGGATGAGCTCGCCCCAGCGCCCGGTCGCTTGCGCCATGCGTTCGAGGTACTTGGCAGTCTCGCGATCGGCATAATCTTCGGCGAACGCGTTGACGAGCGCGTCGAAGGCTTGCCCCTTGTCATCGAGCTTCTCTTCGAAGACGCGGGCAATCCGCCGCAGAATGTCGGTCCGTTCGCCCGTTTCTTGGCGTGTTTCGAGTCGCGCCAAGTAGAGCTCGATGAGCGGCTCCCACCGCGAGGCGCCGGTGTGGAGCTGCTCGAGCGTCGTGTAGGCGCGGTTGTGGGTGGGATCGATCGTGAGAATCTTCTCGTAAGCCCTGGTCCCCCCATCCTTGTCGTGGACTTCGAGGTCCCAGATGTCCGCCACCTGCAGGAGCTCGCGGATCTTGTCCTCCGGCTCGGTCAGGGCGTCGGCGCGTTGCATTTTGACGGAGACGACATCCGGCCACTGCCCCTGGGCGCGGTAGATCGCCTCCAGGGCCTCCATCGCCTCGAAGTCTCCCGGGTCGACGTCGAGCAGCTTGCGCCATGCATCGGCGGCTTCGAACTGCTGCCCGAGTACTTCGCCGTAGGTTTTGCCGAGCTCGCGGAACGTCGCCTTCAGCTCGTCGGCTTCGATCATGCCGCTGGCCCGATCGACGATGGCGTGCAGCGCCGCGACCAGCTCGTTGGGGTCTTGCCGCTGGCGCCAGATCGCCGCGATCGCCCGCAGCGCGTTCACGTTCGCGTAATCGAGGTCGAGCACGCGGTTGTAGTCGGAGAGGGCCTGCTCGTCGCGGCCGAGCTGCTCGAGGAAGATCCGCGCGCGACGGTTCAGCACTTCCACGCGGAGGTCGTCGGAATCGGCGATATCGTACTCGCGCTCGAGCACGTCGCAGAGCTCCGCCCACTGTCCCGCCTGTTCGTACAAGTTGGCTAGCGCGCCGAGTGCTTCGGGGTCCTCTCCGCGAAGGTCGAGGACGCGTTTCCACGTCTCGATCGCACGAGCGGGATTGGCGAGCCGATCGAAAGCGAGATGGGCGATCTTCGCCCGAATCTCGGCTTCTTGCACGTCGCCGGTCGCGTTCTCCAGCTCGCGCTCGTAGACGGTGTTGAGATCCTGCCAAGCTTCCTTTTGCTCGTAGATGCGCGAGAGGGCCTCGATGGCGCCCTCGTGCGTCTTGTCCAGTCCGTCGAAGATCTGCCGGTAGGCACGCACCGCATCGTCGACCTGGCCGAGCTTCTCTTCGTACGTCTCACCCAGCCGGGCGTAGAGCTCGACGAGCTCGTGCGGCTCGCTGGTAGCTTTGACTCGTTGCTCGAGGACCTGAGCGAGATCGCCCCACTGCTCGAGAGAGGTGTAGATGCGGTCGAGGTTCGCCAGTGCATCGGAGTCGAGCGGATGGACCCCGAGTACGTAGCGATACGTCTCCTCCGCTTTCGTAATGTCGCCGAGCTCTTCCTCGAACGTGCGTGCCAGACGACCGCCGATGATCCGCTGCACGTTCTGATCGGAGTGCATACCGAGAACGTCGGCGTAGGCGTTGGCGAGTTTCTCCCATCCGCCGTCGACCGAGCCCGCCAGGCGCTCCACTTCCTCGCCGGACTTTTCGTCGAGCGGCTCTTCTTTGAGGGCGCGCATGTAGACGCCCATGGCTTGAGGCACGTCGAGCAGCTTCTCCTCGGCCAGCTCGGCGATGCGGTAATACATCGCCAGTCGGTCGGCGGGGTCGGTGAGATGACTGAGCTGTGCTTCGAATACCTTCTCGAGCTTTTCCCACTCGGCAGCCGTTTGGTAGAGGGGCTCCAGAATTTCGGCGATCTCGGCCTGCTTGGTGCCGGACGCAAAGAGCCGCTCGATGGCCTCCAAGGTCGGAGCGTGCTCGGGTGCGGCCGCGAGAACTTCGCGGTAGGCGCCGATCGCCGAATCGAGATCGGAAAGGCGCAGCTCGTAGACCTGTCCGAGCCGATACTTGAACTCCAGGATATCGTCGGGCGTTTGCCCAATCTCCGCCTCGCGGGCGA
Organism: Polyangiaceae bacterium; assembly: GCA_036395495.1. Classification (GTDB taxonomy): domain Bacteria; phylum Myxococcota_A; class Polyangia; order Polyangiales; family Polyangiaceae; genus DASWDH01. The sequence goes on along the minus strand of DASWDH010000384.1, from coordinate 4,387 downwards.
GAACCTGAGCGAGATCACCCCATCGTTCGGTGCGCACGAACAGCCGATCGAGCGCACTGACCGCAGACTGATTCTCCGGATCGGCACCGAGCACCCGCCGATAGCGAGCGACGGAGCTGTCGATGTCCTCGAGCTGCACTTCGTAGATTTGAGCCGTACGCAGGCCGAGATCGACCAGCCGATCGGGTTGGTCGGACAGCTTGTCGAGCTCGGCATCATAAAGCTTGGCAACTTGCGGCCAACGATCGGTCACGCTGCCGAGCCTCTCGAGCGAGCCGAGCGTCTCTTCGTTGCCGTTATCGGCTGCGAGAGCGCGGGCGTACACCTCGAAAGCAGCATGCGGATCACGCAGGCTGTCCTCGTCAAGCCTCGCCACCCGGTGAAGGATGTCGACCTTCGTCATCGGGTCGTCGGAGTAGCGCGCCTGCACTTCGAGGACGCTGATGAGCTTGGGCCACTCGCCGCTCGCTTCGTAGACGGGTTCGAGAACCGAAGCAGCGCCCAGCGGATCGCGGGTGCCCGACTTCAATCCTTCCAGAGCTTCCAACGTGGGGCCGTGGGACGGTTCTCGCGCCAGAATCTCGCGGTAAAGCTCGACGGCACGAGGCACGTCGTCCAAGTGTTTCTCGTAGAGCTCGGCGATGCGGTACTGGAAGGAGATCGACTCGTTCGGGTCATCGCAGAGCTCGGACTCGTGCGTCAGCACGCTGAGCAGTTCCGGCCAATTTTCCGCCGTCTGATAGAGGACGTCGAGCCTCCCCAGCGCCGTCACATCATCGGGGTCGAGCTCGAGAACGCGCGCGTAGGTATCGATCGCTTTGTCGACTTTGCCGAGCTCGTGCTCGAAAACCGCACCTACCTGGTAGAAAATGCGCTTCTTCTCGTCCACATCGGCGACGAGATCCGCCTTCTTGGTGTAGACGTTGAGGAGGTCTTCCCACCGCGATAGCCCGAGGTAGAGCTTGACCAGCGCGTCGACCGAGCGAAGGTCCTCGGGATCGCCCTCGAGGATCTTCAGATAGACGTTGATCGCCGCGTCGTGGCGCTCGAGCAGATCCTCTTCGATCTGCGCAGCCTGATAGAGAGCCGACTTGCGCTCTTCGGGATGATCGAGGATCTCGGCCTTGCGCTGCAGGATCACCGATAGATCGGCGTAGCGTTCGGCGCCGCGGAAGAGCTCCTCCAGCGCTTCGGCCGCGGCAATGTTGACCGGGTCGATGTCGAGAACCCGCCGGAAATGGCGAATCGAGCTTTCGATGTCGCGAAGATCGCTCTGGTAGACCCGAGCGCTCATCGAATAGAGGGAGCTCGCGATGTGGGGATCGTCCTGCACGCTCGCGAGATCCTCGAACACCCTGGCGAGGTCGGCGAAGCGCCCGGTGGCGCGCGCGAGCCGATCGAGCCCCTGTTGGGTGAGCTCGTTGACGGGATCCTCCTGCAGGGCACGAGCCAACGTATCGAAGGCCGCGTTGAGATCGCCGGCGGCGTCTTCGTAAAGACCGGCAATTTGGTGGAGCAGCTCGACCTTGCGCGACGCGTCGGCCGATCTCCGGACCTGCACCTCGTGCACGCCGATGAGCTTTTGGTAGTTGCCCCCTTGCCGATAGAGCGGCTCGAGGATCTCGGCAATCGACAGCTCGTGAGCCTCCGATTGGCCGAGCCGCTCGAGGGCGGCGAGCGCTCGCAAGTTCGTCGGGTCGCGATCGAGAACCTGACGGTAGCCCTCGATGGCTTCGCCCACCTGATCCATCTCGCGCTCGCGCAGCGATGCGAGGCGGAGCATGAGCTCGAGCTGGGCGTCCTCGTTCGGCGCGAGCCGCAGCTGCGACTCGAGGTTGTCGGCCAAGTCGACCCACATCCTCTGCCGCGTGTAGAGCGCGTCGAGGGCGCCCAGTGCCACCTGGCTCGTGTCGTCCAGGGCGAGCACCTCTTTGTAGGCGGCAATGGCGTCTTCGGGGCTTCCCAGCCGCTCTTCGTAAACTTCCGCCATCTGTGCATACAGCGCTTCGCGCGCGGGCACTTCGTTGGTGAGCTCGATCCGGCGGCGGTAAACGCCCACCAGATCGCCCCACCGCTCCGTCCGCCGGTACAGATTGTCGAGCGCTTCGAGAGCTTCGGCGTCGGCGGGATTCTGCGAGAGGATGTGAACGTAGCCCTTGGCGGCTTCGTCGACCTTGTCGAGCCGTTCGTCGATATGTGCCAGACGCATCCAGTATTCGCGCGCCAGCGCCGCGTCGGCGAGGCCTTCGGCGATTTCGTCGAAGATTGCGTCGAGCTTGTCCCAAGCGTTGGCCTCGGCAGCGAGCCGTTCGAGCTCGACCCTCGATTCGGCGATGGAAGGATCGTCTTTCAGCGCCTTGGCTTGCGCCTCGAAGGCGAGATTCACGTCGCCGAGGGCGTCGGTCGCAATGCGGGCAACCTTGCGCTGCAGCGCCACCCGCCTGCCGATGTCGCTCTCCGCATCCGCCAGGATCTCCAGCGCGCGCACGAGCTTCTGCCAATCCCCCCGGACTTCGTAGATGCCCTCCAGGATGCCCGCGGCTTGGGCACGCAGGTCGCGATTGTCGAGAAGATTCTCGAGCGCCTCGCGCGCGCCCTCGTGAGAAGGATCGAGGAAAAGAATCTCTCGATAATTCTCCAATGCCGAAGCGGGATCGGACAGGTGCCGCTCGAGGGTGCGTCCCAGGCGGAACTTGAGATCGATGAGCTCCACTTCACCGAGGTCGAGCTCGATGCGCTTGCGCAGCACGTCGACGTAGGCGTCGTAATCGGCGAGATCGCGATAGAGAATGTCGAGAGCTTTGAGAGCCGCCGGATCCGACGGTTCGTCGTCGAGTACGGCGCGGTAGCTCGCGATGGCTCGCTTGGGATCGTTGAGCTCGCTCTCGTACACGCGAGCGATCGCGTAGTTGAGCTCCCTCTTGTCGTTGGGATCGAGGACGAGCTCCCGCTTCTTTTCGTAGATCTCGAGCAAGTCGCTGTAGCGCGACGCCTGACGGTACAGCCGCTCGAGAGCGGCGAGCGCCAGCGCGTTTTCATTGTCCGCTTCGTAGACGGAGCGAAACTCGGAGAGAGCATCGTCGACGCGATTCAACTCGTCGACCAGCACGCGGCCGAGCCGCAGGCGCAGCGAGATCGCCAAATCCCTTTCGCCCGAGTCCTGCGCCCGGCCGATCGCTTTGTGGTAGGCGGTGGTGACGTCCTCCCAGCGATCGGCGAGCTTGGCCCCCCGCTCGAGATCGTCGGCGCAACGTTCGTCGGAAGGAGCTATTTCGAAGGCCGCCAGGTAGCGTTCGAACGCTTTGGCCGGATCCTTGAGGCGAGTCTCGTAGAGGATCGCCACCTCGCGGTAGAGCTCGAGCTGCGCGAACGGATCCTGCTCGTGGCGAAGCTTGACTTCGTAGGCACCAGAGAGCCCCTTGAAGTTGTTGATCTGCTTGTAGACCGGGATGAGCGCTTCGGCGGCGGGCAGGTGATCGGGGTCGAGCTCGAGCACCTTCTCGTAGCTCCTCGCAGCGCGATCGTCCTTCTTCTTTTTGTCGCCCCACAGCTCGGCGATCTTCATCAAGAGGCCGATCTTGGCTGCTTTGTCTTGTTCGCGGGCCTCCTGGGTTTCGAGCACCCGGATGAACTCGTCCCACTTGCCGGTTTCGGAATAGAAGATCTCGAGATCGTCCCAGCGCCCCAGCGCGAGGTACTTCTTCTTGAGCGCTTCTTGCGCCTTGCGATCATTGGGGTCGAGCGTGAGCAGCGTGCGCCACGCCGACACCGCACCTTCGTCGTTGTTCAGCCGATCGCCATAGATCACGGCCAGCTTGCCGAGGATCTGGGTGCGCTGAGCAGGGTCGTAGGTGAGCTCCGATTGCTTCTCGAGCACCGTGGCAAGCGCGGAGTAGTCTTTCGCACGCTCGTAGAGGCCGCCCAGGTTACCGAGCGCCTCGACGTTGTCCGGGTCCGACTCGAGCACTTCCCGCCAGAGATCGATGCAAACGTCGGGCTTTTTGACTCGCTCGGTGGCGAGTCGCGCGATGTCGAGCAACCGGGCGGAGCGCTCGGGTCCTGGCGCAAGGCGCTCTGCCGAGCGGCGCTGCAGCCCGAGCAGCTTTTCCCAGTCGCGCCGCTTTTCGTACATCTGGCGCAGGAAATCGATGGCTCGCTCGTTCTCGGGTTCGAGCTCGAGAATCGCCTCATAGGCTTTTACCGCTTCGGCCTGATTGGCGAACTTGGTGATGTAGAGGTCGGCCGCGCGCTGGTAGATATCGACGCGCTCGGCCGGATTCGGGACCAGGGCCGCGAGCTGCATCAGCGTTCGGACGAACTCGTTGTAGCGCTTGGAAGCTTCTTGCTTTTCGGCGGCGGCGCGAAGCTCGGCGACTTTACCTTCCTC
>DASWDH010000383.1:0-15780 GCA_036395495.1 Polyangiaceae bacterium | reverse complement strand
AAGGACGGCATCCTCGACAAGGACGATCAGTGTCCGAACGACCCGGAGGACAAGGACGGCTTCCAGGACGACGACGGGTGCCCCGATCCGGACAACGATCACGACGGGATACCCGACGCCCAAGACAGGTGCCCGAACCAGCCGGAAACCTACAACGGGTTCCAAGATCAGGATGGCTGCCCCGACAAGGGCAACGTCATCATTCAGGGCAACGACATCCTCATCTTGCAGAAGGTCTTGTTCAAGACGGGCAGTGCCGAGATTTTGCCCGAATCGAACGCGATCCTGGATGCGGTGGGCACGACGGTCGTCCATCACCCGGAGTTCACGCTCGTCGAGGTGCAAGGCCATGCCGACGAACGCTCGAACGACGACTACAACCTGAAGCTGACGCGAGAGCGGTCCAGTGCCGTCGTCGAGGCCTTGGTGCAGCGAGGCGTCGGGCGTAATCGCTTGCGCTCGCAGGGCTACGGCGAATACTGCCCGCTCGACGAAGGCCACAACGAGGCTGCGTGGGAAAAGAACCGGCGGGTCGAGTTCAAGGTTCTCAAGACGCAGGACGGTCCGACAGGCGTCGACCTTGGGTGCAAGCGAGCGCGCGACAAGGGGGTCAATCCCGCACCCATACCGCCGTGACACGCCGTTCGTTCGGCTTGGAAGCTGTGGCGCTCTCGTGCGCCTTCGCGGCGCTTTCGTGCGGCTCCAAAGGGGCCGTGGTGGTGACCGCGGTCATCTCCAGCGCGAGCGCCCAGATCGAGCAACCCTCGTCGCTCGCCAGCCTCCTGGTCGGCGGGTTCACGCTGCACGTGGAGCTCGGGCAGGTCGCGCCTTCGTCGACGGACGTCTCGCCCGAGGGATTCAGCCTCGTGCGCCCGAGCGATCAGCAGACACTCGTCGTGCTCCACTTCACGACGGCGCCGGACAAACCCTACCATCTGGAACCCGGCGCCAGCGCCGAGATCGCCGCAACCATCGCCGATCAACTGGGCACGTCGGGTCAGCAGTTGACCACCGACGAAGCGACGGCGATCTGCACGGCGCGAACCGTGCAGATCGCCGGATCGGTGTCGGACACCGCGACCGGGAAGCCGACCCCCCTCAGCTCGTCGAGCTTCGACGTGACCGGGTGTCCTTGAGGCTTCTTCGCGCTACGTAGGGAAGATGCAGTGGAACAGCTCGGCGCGACTCGCCACGTCGAACTTGTGGAAGATCGAAGCGATGTGGTGCTTCAGCGTCTTTTCGGTGTTGCCGGTGACGCCGGCCATCTCTTTGGTCGACAATCCCTTGAGGAGCAGCCTCGCTACGTCCCGCTCTTTGGCGGTGAGCTCGGCGCGCTCGAGAGCACGCTCGACGAAGTGGCCGAGGCCTTTCGGCTCGTCCCAAACGGAGCTGAGCGCGCGGCTCAACTCTTCGGCGCGAAACGGTTTCTCGAGCAGGTAGGTGGCCCCGTGGTTCAGCGCTTCCTTGACCCGCGTCAGATCCGCGAAGGCGGTGATCACGAGCACCGGAGCCCCTGTGGGCTGAAGCTCCTTCACCAGATCGAGACCGCTCGGACTATCCGGTCCGAGCATGATGTCGGTCACGACGGCGTCGAATGTGCGGCGTTCAAGAGCTCGGCGGGCCTCCTCGACGCTCTTGACCCACGTGCATGCGATCGAAAGATTCTGCAGTCCCGAGCAGAGCATCTCGCCGGCGACGTCATCATCCTCGATGAGCAAGACTTGTCGCTGCGCCGTGCTGCGGGCTCCTTGCCCGTGCCGATGGTGGCGTGGCTCGACGTGATGGCTATCCGGAGCGGGACCATCCGTCGGGAGCGGAGATCGCGGGGGCTGCGGCACCGGGGTGCCGTTTCCCTCGCTTGCCCCCTCCACGTTTTGAGTTGCGTAAGGCGTTCTCGTGGCAATCATGGCGAATCCCCTTTTGGGTCATTGATTGGGCGACCCAGATCAGTTTCTGCGGGCATCGCACCGTGAGCCGACACCCAGGCGCCCCAGCGGGCGCTCAGGCTTTGAGCAACCTCTGTTCCACAAGTCCGATGTGCTAACCGTTCACAGTTTGGCACCGCTCTGCCCGCCTGCCGGACGTCCCCGGCAGGGGGCGGCACCATCGTTCGCACGATCGTGTTCGCCCAGTTCTCGTGACACCGCGCCTCACACCCTTCGCCATGACCGGGGGTTGGCGCCCCTCTACCCTGGGGTGTGCCTGGTACCGGTCCCGCGAACGGCAAGCCGGCCCTGCCGGATCTTTGCGTCGATCGGCCACCCTCCCGGCGCGAAGCGGTCGCTCTGCCCGGCCACCGGCGCTAGAGTTGCCGTACAGTTACGAGTCTTGCGATGATCAACCCGCCCCGATCGGCCCTCCCCGACGCTGTCAGCTCACCCATGGCAGATCGGGCTGACAACGAAGAAGCGTCACCACCCATAGACGACCGAGTGGGTCCGGGGACCCGGGCGGACGTCACTGAATCGCATGAACCGGCCGGCGAGTCCCCGGCGCTCGACGGCGAGGCGATGGAGCGGCTGCGGCGCGAGCTCGCAGAGTGGAGGGCCGGCCCCGTCGCCGAAGCGACGCGCCGAATCCGACCACGGCTCGACAAATTTTCGACGTGGAGCGACGTCGCGGTTCCTGACCTCGCGACCCCCGCCGATGTGCGGGGCGACTACCTGCGCGATCTGGGCTTTCCGGGGCAGTATCCCTTCACTCGCGGGGTGCAGGCCACGATGTACCGCGGGCGTCCCTGGACGATGCGGATGTTCGCGGGCTTCGGTACGCCCGAGCAAACCAATCAGCGTTTCAAGTTCCTTCTTTCGCAAGGTCAGACCGGACTATCCACCGCCTTCGATTTCCCCACGTTGATGGGCTACGACTCCGACTCGCCGCGAGCGCTCGGAGAAGTCGGAATGTGCGGGGTCGCCGTGGATACCCTGCGCGATATGGAGATTCTGTTCGACGGGATCCCGCTCGACAAGGTCACGACATCGATGACCATCAACGGTCCGGCGATCGTGCTCCTGTGTTTCTACGTCGCCCTTGCCGACCTACGCGGGACGAATCGCCGTGAAATCGGGGGCACCGTCCAGAACGATTGTCTGAAGGAGTTCATCGCCCAGCACGCCTGGCTCGTCCCGCCGCGGCCGGCGATGCGGATCGTCACCGACATGATCGAGTTTGCGAGCCGAGAGATTCCCCGTTTCAACTCCGTTTCGATCAGCGGGTATCACATCCGTGAAGCGGGTGCGACGGCTGCCCAAGAGTTGGCGTTCACGCTGGCCGACGGGCTCGCCTACGTCGAGAGCTGTCTCGCGCGCGGTCTTTCCGTGGACGAGTTTGCGTCGCGCCTCAGTTTTTTCTTCGACGTCCACAACGATTTTTTCGAAGAGATAGCGAAGTTTCGGGCGGCGCGGCGGCTGTGGGCCCGGATGATGAAGCAGCGCTACGGCGCTTCGAAGGCGGAGAGCATGAAGCTGCGCACGCACGCTCAGACGGCGGGCGTCTCGCTGACCGCGCAGCAGCCGTACAACAACGTGGTGCGCGTGGCCTTGCAAGCGCTCGCGGCCGTTCTCGGCGGCACGCAGTCTCTGCACACCAATTCCTTGGACGAAACGTATGCGTTGCCGACCGAGGAAGCCGTCACCGTCGCCTTGCGAACGCAGCAAATCATCTTGGCCGAGTCGGGGGTCGCCAACACCATCGACCCGCTCGGTGGAAGCTACTATCTCGAGTGGCTCACCGATCGGCTGGAGAGCGAAGCCACGCAGTACATCGAGCGCATCGACGGGATGGGGGGCATGGTTTCGGCCATCGAAAAGGGTTATCCCCAGCGCGAGATCGCTGCCTCGAGCTACCGCTTCCAACGCGAGCTCGAAGAAGGCGAGCGCACGATGGTGGGCGTGAATCAATACGTTCAGGAAGAACCAAACCGTGTGCCCACTCTGCGCATTGACGGGGAGGTGCAGCGCATTCAATGCGCGAATCTTGCTCGCGTGAAGACGGAGAGAGACAAGAACAAGCTCCACGCCGCCCTCGCGGCCGCGCGGCACGCTGCGCGCTCGGGTGAAAACCTGATGCCGCCCATCATCGAAGCTGCAAAAGTCTACGCGACCGAGCAGGAGATCTGCGACATCCTGCGGGAGGAGCTCGGGACCTACACGGATCCTGCCGAGTTCTGATTCTGAGTCACTTCGGTCGATTTTTCACGCGCACGACGAATTTGAGCCCCGACCAGATCTCGTCGACCGCGCACACCTTCACGTCGACGAGTCCGCGCTCGAGGCCGATGGCACGCACGACATTTTCGTCGAGATCGGTCGCCACGCCCGAACTCTTCTTCGGCCACGATATCCACAAACTGCCGGCGGGAGCGATCGCCTTGGCCAGCGCGTCGAAACGCTTTTTGAGCTCCGTCTGGCTCTTCGTGAAAAAAATCGCGACATCGAGCGCGCCGCGGAGCGCCGTCGTCGCGGTGACGTTCTCTGGCAGGCGGCCGAGCGTTGCATCGAAATCGGCGGGAGCACCGAAAAGGCCGAGCCGAGCCCCCGGTTTGATATCGAGTTTTTGGGGGAGCGGGGTTCCGGAATATCCAGCCACGGGCAGCTTGCGGTGCTACCGCCGCGCGAACGAGCCCGCAAGTCTTTGCATATGGCTCGGCTTCGGCTTATGCCAAGCGCCATGCCGCCGGCCCCCCCGCTCGAGATAACGCCTGCCGACCTCGAGAACGAGGTGCGAGCTTATCGCGAGGCACGTGTCGCGCGCCTCACCAGCGAGAAGGGGTGGCTCACGCTGATCGGAAAGGTGTGGCTGCGGCCGGGCCATCATCGTATCGGTTCGGCGCCCGGATCGGAGATCCCGCTGCCACCCGACCGCGCACCCCCCAGGGTGGCAACGGTCACACTCGAGAACGGCGCCGTGCGACTCGATGTCGACTCCTCGGTCGAGCTTTACGCGCGCGGTCGACCGGTGAAGTCGCTCGAGTGGCGCTCCGACGCCGACGATCAGCCGGACGAGCTCACGATCGGTTCGCTGATGCTCGAGCTCATCCGGCGCGGCGCCGATCTCGCGATTCGCGTGCGCGACTCCCAGAGCGCAGCAAGACTCTCCTTTGCCGGTATCCCGTACTACCCGATCGATCCCGACTGGCGCATCGTCGCCCGTCTCGACCGTTTCGTCGCCGAGCGGGAGGTCGTCTTCGACGATGGGGACCGCCGGCCGCAACTTTACGTTTCGCCCGGCACTGCCGTGTTCGAAAAGGCCGGGGTCACCTGCCGGCTCTTGCCGGTACTCGAGAGCGATCGTGCGAGAATGTTCGTGCTCTTCGCCGATCCAACCAACCGCGACGAGACCTACGGCGCGGGCCGCTTTCTCTATGCTCCCATCCCCGAAGACGGGCACATCGTGCTCGACTTCAACAAGGCCTTCAACCCGCCCTGCGCCTTCTCGCCCTACGCAGTGTGCCCGCTTCCGCCTCCGGAAAATCGCCTTCCGCTTCGCGTCGAAGCGGGCGAGAAGCGCCCGATGGATTAGCTCATCCATCCACCTGGGTGAGCGCGTTTTCGATGTCCGCCAGAATGTCTCGCGGTTCTTCGATGCCGACCGAAAGCCGCACGAGGCCGTCCTCGATGCCGATGGCCGAGCGCTCCTCGGGCGTCATTTCGAAGTAGCTCATGATTGCGGGCTGCTCGATGAGTGTTTCGACGCCCCCGAGCGATGGGGCGATGCGAGCCAGCTTGCAGCCGTCGACGAGCCGACGTGCGGCCGTTCCGCCCCCTTTGAGCAAAAAACTCACCACGCCGCCGAAGCCGTGCATCTGCTCGCGGGCGATGGCGTGGTCAGGATGACTGGATAGCCCAGGGTAGAAAACGCGCAGGATGCGGGGATTGTGCTCGAGCGCGCGGGCGATCGACGCCGCCGTCACGTTCTGTCGCTCCATGCGCAGCGCCAAAGTTTTCAGTCCGCGCCCCACCAAAAATGCTGCGTGCGGATCGCACACGGCGCCGAGCACGTGGCGGATATCGCGGGCAAGCGAAATGAGGTGCTGCGGTCCCGCCACAACCCCGGCAAGCACGTCGTTGTGACCGGCCAGGTACTTCGTGGCGCTGTGGATCACCAAATCGATCCCAAAGCCGGCGGGGCGGCAGTTCACCGGAGTGGCGAACGTCGCGTCGATGACCGAGCGCAGGCCGCGGTGAGCCTTCGCGATCGAGGCGAGACGGGCGAGATCGACACACGAAAGATAGGGGTTGGTCGGCGATTCGGAAATGATCAGCTTGGTATTGGGTGCGATCGTTCCCGCCAGGGCATCCAGGTCGCCCGGAGCGACGAGCGAGCTCGACACCCCGAATCGGCCCAGCATCCCCCCCACGAACTGCCGTGTCCGGCGGTAGCAATCGCGAAACAGCACCACGTGATCGCCGGCCTTGGTGAGCGCGAGAATGGTGGACGTGATCGCGGCCATCCCGCTGGAGAAGAGGACGGCATCGTCGGTGCCCTCGAGCGCCGCGAGTCGGCGCTCGACCTCGCGAACCGTCGGATTGCCATAGCGGCCGTATTCTTCGCGATCCGGATCGGCGTCCTCCCCACGCATGTAGCGCTCGAGGTCATTGGAATCATCGAAGGTGAATGTCGCCGTCTGAGCAATGGCAGCCGTCAGCGTGTGGTTCGGACGCCGGCGCGGTTCGCCGGCGTGCACGCAGTCGGTCTTGTTCGCGGTGGCATTGGGCGGCGGTGCGCTGCTCGGTCGGTCGGTACTCATGGCGCTAGCTCGGGGGCGATGAACGGCACCGCGAGGTTCGCGACCCCGCGACGAAAGCGCACGAAATCATGCTCGGCCTCCTCGATGACGCGCAGCGAAGCTCCCAGGCGCCTGGCGAGGTCCTTCGACTCTTGCGCCGTGCAGTAGGGATCGCGGCCGGCGGCGACGAGCTGCACCGGCCCCGTGTACTCGCCGACCTCATCCGCGATCGTTCGGGGCGACGGAGCGATGAGCGAGACGCGATCGACGTCCTTACGAACGATCGCTGCGCGGTAGGCCACGCCCGTTCCAAACGAGTAGGCCGCCAGGGAGAGACGTGCGGGCGCGACACGGCGGCGAGCTTCCGCCAATGCGGCGAGGGCATCCAGCACCTCCGCCTTGCTGGCGCCGTAACGGCCTTCGCTCCGCCCGACGCCCCGGTAGTTGAACCGGATCCATCCGACCCGCCCCTGGCCGCGTTCGAGCAGTCTTTTGGCGAGGACCACGACGATGGCGTTGTGCATCGTGCCGCCGTCGAGCGGATGGGGATGGCAGAGAACCGCGACACGCTCGGCCGATGGAGCGAGATTCGCGAGAGCTTCGATTCGGAAGCCGTCCTCGGTCCGAAAGAAAAGCTCCTCTTCGCCGGCGATTTGCATTTCGGGCGGCAGCTCGGGAAGTTCGAGGGGGGAAGGGAGCTCGACAGAAGATGACATTAGGGGGTCGCAGCGTAGCATGTCGGACGGAGTCTCCACCTTCCTGGAGGTGAACCTATTCTCTAGTTGACAGGTCGGAAAAGGGGACAATAATTTCTTCCCCATTATCAAGGAGGCGCAGGTGTCTCACGAGCACAGCCGGCTGCAGGACGAAGCAATTGCTCGCTTGGCCGCGAACATCGCCCGCTATCGCGGGGGAGAGCTGACCGCCGAACAGTTCAGACCCCTCCGGCTGGGAATGGGTCTTTACGCGCAGCTTCCCCACGTGAAGCACATGCAGCGGATCAAGATTCCGGGTGGCGTCGTGACCGCCGACCAGCTCGACGCCCTCGCCGAAGTAACGGCCCGGTGGGGCCGTGGCAGCGCGCACGTCACCGTTCGTCAGGACATCCAGATCCACTACCTCGAGCTCGAGGATTCCGTCGAGGTTGTCAAGGTCCTCGCCAAGGCCGGCGTGACCACCGTCGGCGCTTGCGCTGATAGCGTGCGCAACGTCACCGCCTCGCCATACGGCGGTGTCATCGAGGACGAGCTTTTCGACGTGACGCCCCATGCACTCGCCATCAGCCGGCATTTCCTCTTTCACGAGATGAATTTGAAGTTGCCTCGCAAGTTCAAGATAGGAATTTCCGGAAGCCGGCGCGACGAAGCGCAAGCGATGATCAACGACATCGGTATTTTCGCCCGGGTCACCGATGCTGGTCGTGGATTCGCGATCAACGTCGCCGGGGGGCTCGGGTCGTCGCCGGAGATCGCTCACCTCTGGCTCGATTTCATCCCCGAGCGCGACTTGCTGGCGGCGTGCGAGGCCATCGTCGGCGTGTATTTTCGCGACGGGGAGCGCAAGAACCGCAAGCGCAATCGCATGAAGTTCTTGCTTCGATCGACCGGCGAAGAGGAGTTTCTCCATCGGCTCGACGAACAACTGAAGATCGTGCTGGCGGAGCGCGGCCCTGCGTTACGCGAGAGGTTGGCCGAGTACGTCGGCACCTACCGCGAACCTGCCCCCAAGCGGCCCGAGCCCGGCGCTCCCATTGGCGACGGCACCTTTGCGCGCTGGAAGCGCACCAATACGATCGCGCAAATTCAGAACGGCTACCACGTGGTGACCATCAAGCTGCCCCTGGGAGATGCATCGGCCGAGCAGCTACGACGCATCGCCGAATTTTCCCGCCAGTTCGGCAATGGAACGATTCGAGCGACCAACCAGCAGAATCTTCTTCTTCGCTGGGTCCCCACGATGAAGCTCTACTCGCTCTATCGAGCCCTCACCGAAATAGGGCTCGGCGAAGGGGACGCGCTGCACATCACCGACGTCGTCACCTGCCCAGGCACCGACTATTGTTCGCTCGCCATCACCCAGAGCATGGGCGTTGCCGCCCGCATCCGTGAGTACCTCGAGGAGGGAACGACGCGCCAGGAGGCCGACGACATGATCGCCGAGCTCGGGCGTTTCGAGATCAAGATTTCTGGGTGCCCCAACGCTTGCGGGCAGCACCAGGTGGGCGATGTGGGGATGACCGGTCTCATGGTGACCGGCAAAGATGGAGTCGAAAGGCCACACTATTCGCTGCGTGTCGGTGGTGCCTGCGGCGAGGGTGCGAGGGTAGGCTCACGCATCGCCGGCCGATTCCCGGAAGAAGAGACGCCCAAGGTCATCGTGGCCATCGTTCGTCACTACCTTGCCGGTCGTGGCGCGGGCGAGTCGTTTCGTGACTTCGTGCTACGGGTCGGAGCCGACGCGATCGGCAAGATCGGCCTCTCGGCTTCCCCCGGCGCGGTCTAGCATCACTGGGTGCTAGAGCGTCGCGACCTTGGTTCGGTCACCGGGCACCTGGCGCAGGGCATCGCGGGTGTCGACGATGAGCTGCGCCTCCGAGAGCATCCGTTCCCAATCGAGAGAACGGTGGTGGGTGATCACGACGACCGCGTCGTAACCGGCGAAGCTCGCGAAGGGGGACACGCTCTGCATCTTGATTCCCGCTTCATCGATCTCGGGCACGTGCGGGTCGACGTAGGACACATTGGCGCCGAGACGGATCAAGCCTTCCATCACGTTGAATGCCGGTGACTCGCGGACGTCCGATACGTCGGGCTTGTAGGCTACGCCGGCGACGAGAATGGTGGCGCCCATGACCGACTTTTTTCGGGTGTTGAGTGCATCGGTCACCCGTGAAACGACGTATTCCGGCATCGCGCTGTTGATGGCATCGGCGAGCTCGATGAATCTCGCTTGGAATTTCAGCGAACGCAGCTTCCACGAGAGGTACAAAGGATCGACGGGGATGCAGTGCCCGCCCAGCCCGGGACCAGGATAAAATGGCATGAAGCCGAAGGGCTTGGTGGCGGCCGCGCGAATCACTTCCCAAGCGTCGATACCGAGCCTGCGTGACATCATCGCGACCTCGTTGACGAGCGCGATGTTCACGGCGCGAAACGTGTTCTCCAGAAGCTTCACCATCTCCGCGCTGTCGGTACTCGACACCGGCACCACGGTATCGATGATGTGCGAATAGAGCGCTTGCGCGACGGCGAGGCACGAGGGCGTCGTTCCGCCGAGGACCTTGGGCGTGTTGCGCGTGGTGTACCTGGTGTTGCCGGGGTCCACGCGTTCCGGAGAGAACGCCACGAATACGTCCTTGCCGATCTCGTAGCCCTTGGTGAGCATCGGCACCAGCAACTCGCGCGTCGTGCCGGGATACGTCGTCGACTCCAGAACGATGAGCATCCCCTCGTGCTGATGGGCTGCGATCTCGTCGGCTGCCCACGCGATGAAGCGCATGTCGGGGTCCTTCGTCTTGTTGAGCGGCGTGGGCACGCACACCACCACGGCATCGGCGCTGTCGAGGACAGCGGGATCGGCGCTAGCGGAAAGCACGCCGCGTTTGACGAACGGCGCCAGCTCGCTCGAAGCAATGTCGCCGATATAGGACTCGCCCGAAATGAGCAGCCGAACTTTGACCGGGTCTTTGTCGTAGCCGGTGACGCGGTAACCCGAGCGCGCTAACTCGAGAGCGAGGGGCAGCCCCACATACCCGATGCCGATCACGACGACGCGCGCCGATTTGTCGTCGATTTTTTCGATGAGCTCGAGCTGCGACACGTGGACCTCCAATGGTTCAGCCGATTACGATTCGAGGGTGCCTTTGAGAATGGCAAGCGGACCCTCGCGCAGCAGGTACTGGGTTTCCTCCGCTCCCATGAGCTTTTCAAGGCGCTCGATGCCTCGTACCACGTCGTCGATGTCTCTTGCTCGGTGAGCGTCGCTGCACGCCGCTTCGTAGTAACCTTGCTCGAGGAGCTTCAACGCGGCGCGTTCCGGGCCGCGGCCATATTTTCCGACGACCGCCGCGATGTCGAGCAGCAGGACCGCTCCGCCGTCGAGCAGGGGATCGAGCACAGTCGGGTCCTTCCACACCGGCCGGTAGCGCTCGGGATGAGCCAGCACCGGACGGATCCGCCGCAGGCGCAGGTCGAAGAATCGATCGCTGATGCGAGCGGGAAACGCGTCGTTCGGGAACTCCACCAGGATGGCCTTGCCGCCGGGGTAGGGGAGCGCCTCGCCCGACAGCATTCGGCCGAACACGACGTCGTCGAAGAAATGCTCCGAAGCTAGGCCAACCTCGGGCAACTGCGGCTCGGCAAGCACTCGGCCCATGGCTTGGAAAGCCCACTCCAGGTCCAGTTTTTCGTTGTCGAACAGCGACGGTCGCATGTGGGGCGTAGCCATGACCAAGTCGAACCCCGCGCCGCGCAGGCCGCGCAGCATCGCCACTCCTTCTTCGGGCGTCGGGGCGCCATCGTCGATGGAGGCCACCCAGTGGCAGTGTAAGTCGATGAATCCCCGCACAGTGCCTGCTTCTAGCATCTGTTGCGCGGCCGGGCCTATCATTCGTTCGATCGGACCCGTGACGGATGAGCAGCTAGTGCCGAACCGCGCTACCGCGGGGCGCAGCTTCGCTGCGCGGCACTATCGTCTGTTCATCGGGGGCTCCGCCCCCGCCCGCGGTCTGCGTTAGTCGGCGCGGCCTTCGGCCCGCCTGCGGTCGAGGCGACCCATCAGGAAGCGAACCACCGCCTCGGCTTTGGGGATCAACGTCGCGATTTCGATATGTTCATCGTGCGTGTGAAATCCGGCTCCCCGGGGGCCGAGCGCGTCGATGCAGGGGACACCGACCGCCGAGAGGGTGCTGGCGTCTGATCCTCCGCCGACCAAAGGGGCTTCGACCGCCGTCAGGCCGGATGCCTTGGCACACGCCGCGTACTCCGCGCAGAGCGACTCGCTGGCGCGCGAACGTTCGAGCGGCTGGCGTGAAATGCCGCCCGAGAGCTCGAGGCTCGAGCCCGGTAAGCTCGAGGCCGCCTCGCGCGCCTCTCTTTCCAGCTCCGTCACCAGCTGCTCGCCGTCCTCGATGCTCGTGAAGCGAATATCGAGCTCGGCCCTGGCGAGGTCGGGAACGGTGTTGCGCGCGTGACCCCCTTCGACCGTGCCGACATTGACGGTCCGCCCGCGCCCATAGCTGGTGAGCGCTTGCGCGCGATCGATGAATCGCGCGAGAGCCCAGATGGCGCTCACACCCTCGTGGTGCACGTTGCCCGCGTGCGCCGCGCGCCCGCGCGCGACGGCGATCATGCTGCCGGTTCCCTTGCGTCGAGTGACGATGGCGTCGCCCGCGCGGCCTGCCTCGAAGACCAGTCCGCAAGTCGCGTGACCGGCGGCGTCGCGCAAAACGAGCCGACCTTCGGGAGACCCCACTTCCTCGTCACTCACGATGACGAACCGCACGGGGAGCTCGGAGAGCACGTCGACGTGGCCGAGGGCGAGAAGAGCGTAGCCAGCCACGACGAGCCCCCCCTTCATGTCGAGTACGCCGGGGCCGCGCGCGAGACCTCCCTCACGTCGGTAACCCTCGAAGGTCCCCGGAGGATAGACGGTGTCCAGATGACCCACGAGCGCGATGGGCTTTCCTTCGCCTTCGCTGCGAAAGACGAGGTGGTCCGCAAACGATGTGCTCTTTCGGCTCTCGCAAGTGAGATCCGGGCCTTCGAAGAGCTCGCGGAGGAGACTTCCCACCCGGTTGCCGCCATTCACGTTGATCGTGAACGAGTTCTCCTCCACGAGCGACGCGAGCGCCGATTCCATTTCCGGTCCGCGCGATCGGAGCCAGGTCACGGCAGTCTCAGTGAGGTGGCCATGGTCGAGCATAGGCGAAGTATATCGCGTCGAGACCTGCTCCGCCTCGAGCCGGTCGCACCCGGTCCACTACCTATGATAGAAGTCTGCCCACCCAGATGACATCGTCGAAAACCGTAGTGGGGATCGGTATCTTCGCGTTGTTGGTTCTTGCGGCGCCGAGTGTGCGAGCGGCGCCGCCGTTTGTGGACCGTAACATCACGCTGCCCCGGAGCGATTGGGCTTTCGACTTCGGCTTCGGCATCAACCACTTTAGCGGCGTACCCGGCGACCGCTTTGGGCCGGGTTTCAATATCGAGGGTGCCGTCGGCGTCACGCGCGGGCTCGAGCTCGGGCTGCGCACGGGCCTGCGCTTGAACTGGCCCGCGCGCGCAGACGGTCCCTACGGAGCGGACACCTACGCGAGGCCCTTCGACAACGAGACGTACGGCACCGGCAACGACGTCGTGGCCAATCCGGAGTTTCACATTCGCGGCGCGCTCGTCGAGGGGGACGTCGTCGAGCTCGGACTCGAGGGGCGCGCCAACATTCCGTTCGATCGACCGTTCATGATCATGCCTGCGTTGCCCCTCGCCTTTCATTTCGGGCATGCGGTGCGACTCGATACCGGCGTGTACATGCCCATTTTTTTCTACCCGGCCCCCGATGACCGGCAGACGAGCCTGATCATCGATTTTCCGTTTCACCTCTGGATCCAGGCGACCGATCAGTTGTGGCTCGGGCCGCTGCTCGGCATCCGTGTGCACGCCAGTGCCAACTACACCGAAATCCCGCTCGGGTTCGGTCTCGGCTACTCGATCACGCGTACGCTCGATCTCAAGACGTGGCTCCTTTTTCAGGACGTCACCAGGGGCCCGGATCCCGGTTGGGGGCTGGGCGTCGGGCTCCAGGTGCGTATCGAGTAGGCTTCACGCTTTGCCGAGCGGAATCGAATTGTCGATCAGCGCATCGCAAATCGCACAGTGAAGGCGATAGGGCCCGTCCGGTAACTCGGACTGCACGGTCACGCAGTAGCGCGCGCCGTCCTGATCGAGCGCGACGAGCTCGAGTTGAGGATTCGTGCCGACGTGCGCGGCCGTCTGCAAGAGCAGCTCGCGCACGGCAGGCTGCGGCTTTTTCGACGTAATCGTCACGATAGCGCTCACCGGGCGCGATCGTCCGAAGACGCGCGTCGGATGGAAGAGCGACAACAAGTGGGGTACGCGCAGCTGGGACCCGTTGCCATCGCGAAGGCGTACCTCGAGCAGGGTGACGGTCTCGATGCGGCCGGCGTGAGATCCGAAATGCGCAAAATCGCCGGGCTGCAGGCTGCGTCCATAGATGACCGCGATGCCTACGCACATGCTGGCGAGCAGGGGGGTGCTGGCGAGGCCGATCGAAATGAGCGCCACCAGGCCGATGCGGGCGAGCGCGTTGTTTTCGCTTCCGGTCACGAAGGGAATGGCCACCACGAGAAAGAGCACGATGATGACGAGCCGCACGACGAAGCTCGTCGGGCCGACGAGATCCGGTGGTACCCAGGCGATGGAAGTTTCGCCCCGCGCCGCGCTGTCGAAAAACAGGCCGACGAAGCGCAACAACACGAACAGCGCCACGATGCTGAGGCCGGCGACGGCCAGAACCGGCAGTGACGTTCCGACCTTGGATATCAAACCCGAGAGCGGGGTCAGAACGACTTCGGTGAGACGACCGGTGTACTGGCGTGTCGGTTCGAAGATGTAGAGGGCAAAAAGAAGCCAGCCGTAGCCGATGCCTATTTGCAGCAGGATGGCGAGGAGGCGTGCGGTCGCGGAAAGAATGAGCCGGAGCGTCGATGGACGCACGACTTCGATCGACTGAACACGAAGGGCGGGGATGCGATCGGGGTGCTCGGTCAACCACGCGCGCATCGCGCGCCACAGCTTGCCCACCCTGCGCAGCAAGAAAACGGCGATGATCCCGGAGAGGAGAACGCCGAGCAGCATGAGCCCCGTTTTCAAGAGGCTGACCCGCTTCTCTTCGAAGCTCAGACCATCGCGGATTTTGGAGGCAATGGAGTCGGCGTGCACGCTGAGCGAAACGTCGCCCGCTGCGAGCGCGTCGTCGCGGCCGAGCTGAATGATCGGACGGTCGCCGACATAGACGATCGCCACATCCCCCCGTTCCTCCACGCGCACGTTGGCTGGCTCGTTGGCTTCGACCACCCTCTGCAGCGCCTGGGCAGCCGCGCGCGCTCGCTCCTCGGCCGTGCGGCCCCCCCAGGGTATGCGAACCGTGAAAACGCGGACGTCGCGCATTTTGACCGGCGCCCCGGCCCATTCGGGCACCGGTTCCTGCACGGGGGCGGACGCCGGCGGAGGAGCGACCGCGGTGCCCAAGGGCAACGCGGGGGCGGGTTCCAGATCCAACGCGGTCGAAGCGCCATCGGAAGCGCTGGCGGACGCACTCGCGGCGGCACGCCCTGCTTCGGGGCCTCCGTCGCGGCGCTTCGCTGCTTGCGCCCATGCCGAGCCGAGAAGGCCGCTCGCCATCGCGAAGGTGAGCACCCAAAGCTTGCACCACGATCGCCAATCACCGCCGGTCACCGACCGCCGTCCGGCCCGGTTCTTACCGGTGAAGACGTAGGCTTCGACTTGCCGGCCGTCGTCGAGCGGAATGGAGCATCGGCGGTAGAGTCGACCTTCGAAACGATCCAGCGCGGCCTTGGTGGCTTCGTTCACCCAATAGAGCTCGCCGCGTACGGCGGCCGACCCGCCCGGCACCATTGCCGGATATGCCCCGAGGTCGACGAGCTCGAAAATGGGTGCCGTTCGAGCTGGAATCCCTGGCTCACTCGCCTCGAGGAGATGGTGATTCGCCTGGCCACGCAGGAGCGTGCCATAGACGAAAATCGGCGTTCGACCCACGTTCTCCCCGATAGTGGCGCCCAAGCTTCCTCGTCCGAAGTTATATCCGTGGTCGAGCCGATTTTCACCACCGCCGATCCCATGGGCCCTCCGGCATGGCTCGGGCGCGTGCGGCATGCTAGACGTCGCCCATGGCTCGCATGGTTCGATGTGTGAAGTTGCAGCGAGAGTTGGAAGGTCTCGACAAGCCGCCGCTCAAAGGCGAGCTCGGCCAGCGCGTCTTCGACAATGTCTCCAAAGAAGCATGGAAAATGTGGC
>DASWDH010000382.1:0-3809 GCA_036395495.1 Polyangiaceae bacterium | reverse complement strand
GCCCCGTGCGCCGGACTGAAGCCCTTGGCGCTCTGGTCGTCGACGCCCGCCAGGTCGATGGAGGCGGTTCGGTCGCCGAGGGTGACTCGCTCGTTGCGCAGCACGCGCACGCCGAGACGTTCGAGCTCGGCCATCCACTCCTCGACCCCCGAGTAGTACTCGTGATTGCCGGTGACGAAGTAGACGCCGTAACGTGCCTCGAGCTTGGAGAGAGGTTCGACGTGCGACCGGAGCGACGCGACGCTGCCGTCGACGAGGTCGCCGGTGATCACGATGGCGTCGGGCTTCTGTGCGTTCGATTTCTCCACGACGTGCTCGAGAAACTTTCGTCCGATGGTCGGGCCGATGTGGATGTCGGTGAGCTGCACGATGGTAAGACCGGAAAGCGCGCGCGGCAGCCGGGCCAATCTCACATCGACTTCTTCCACTCCGACGTCGGCTAGAGCCGAGCGGACCGACACGGCTCCCAAAGCGGCCACGCCGAGCCCCGCGGCCTCGGCCACGGTGCGTGCGACGAGCTGGCGGCGCTCGGGGTCGTGCGGGGGAGCATTGCCGGCGAGCGCGGCGATCCCGCGCACGATCCAGCGCGCCAGATCGGCTGCAAAAAAGGCGAGTCCCAGGAGGAAGGCCATGCCGAACCAGGTGTAAAGCGAGACGGCGAAGCCCTTCACGACCGCGCGCGGCAAGTAGCGCGAAGTGAAGACGACGATCGGCGGAAGCACGGTGACCAGCACGAGAAGCACGGTGGCGATGCGCGCGTAAGGTTCGGGCCAGGCCGGATCACGAACGAGGCGCGTCCAGATGTAGAACTGCCACGCGGCGACGATGGCCAGCGCGATCGTGAGAAACAGGATGAATTGACCTAGCGAACGCATGCAGACGGCAACCTAACCGACGAGGTATCCACCTTCCAGTCGTTCGCCGCAAAGATTTCGTTAAGAAGTGTCAAGCGTCGCGAGCCGCGCTCATGCGCTCGGAGCGAGCCGGTAGGCGAGCTCATAGTGATCATCGAGGTTCTCGATGCGGACCTCGACGATTCCGCTGGCGTTCACCGCGTACGTTTCGCGGATGAGAGGACCCTGATTGCCGAAACGGTTCACGTTCACCGATCCCAGCTCGACCTTCGGATCGCGAAGACGTGCATCGAAGGGGAAATAGATGTCCGCGAAATTGGCCATGTCTCCCAACGGTCGACCGCTCGGGTCGACCTCCAAACATTCGATGTACCGAAAATGCCCGACGTTGTGCGCGGCTCGGTAGGTGCGCTCGACGACGGCCGGTGCCTGGCGTTCGTTCGGCAAAAGAACATCCTGACCGAAGATGGGATCGAAGGTGATCTCGGAGCCGCCGTCGCCCTCCCGAAATACTCCGAACACGCGGGAGAACCGATCGGAGAGCTGCAGGCCGGCATCGTGGTCGGCCGCGATGGCGAGTCCGATCGCCGCGGAGGCGGAAGGGTAGGGGGAACGATGGACTCTCTTGCCGAAATTGTCGCGAAGCGCGCGTCCCACGGCGGGCAGCGAGCTCGCGCCGCCGACGACGTAGATGCCGGCGATCTCCGCCGGCAGCCGCGAGGCATCGGGCTCGCCGTCCGCGAGCTTGCGAAACACCGCCGACATCGCCGCTATCGTGCGATCGACGAGAGGTGCGCACCTCGCGTAAAACTCGTCGACATCGATCGTCGGCCGGGCTGTGGTGCCGCCGAGGCAGGCCGCGAGATCGACCGTGATCCGCCGCGTGCTGGGGTGCAGCTGCTCCTTCAGGTGGCGACACTGGTCGAGCAGTAGACGCTCGGCGCGGCGCGAAAGCGAGGCCCGCTCGATGTGGGCCTGACCGAGGGCGAGGTCGAGAAGCTCGCTGTCGAAATCATCCCCGCCCAGCCGATTGATGCCGGCCGCCGCCACTACTTCATGCAGCGGGCCCATCATACGCAAGAGCGAGACATCGAACGTGCCTCCGCCGATGTCATAGACGACGATATGGTCCTTCTTGGAAGTGAGCGTGTTGCGGTAACGATGGGTGTACTCGAATCCGGCGGCGGACGGCTCGTTCAGGAGCCCGAGGACGTCGAAGCCGGCGCGGCGAAACGCGTCCAGACCAATGAAACGCTGCGTGCTGTGCGCGTTCGCCGGCGCGGCCACGAACACCTCCAGCGGTTCACCGGGCTTCAGCAGGGAAGCGACATTCGAGCGATGGCAAAGCGCGTCGCGCAGTGCCGCAAAATAGGCGGCGAGCAAGTCGAGTGCGCGAATCGCGGCACTGCCGAGTTCGATCGTGGCTTCCGGGGATCGATCGCCGAGCAGACGTTTGAAGGAGCGCAGGACCGTCCATTCGGGATCGGTGGAACGCCGCTCGGCTTCGAAGCCGAAGCACAGCTCGCCTTGTTTCTCGGCGACGACCGACGGAAAACAATCAACGGCGTCTCCCCCGTCATCGAGAAAGCTCACCACCGGGTAGTTTCCGCGATCGCAGAAGGCGACCACCGTACGGGTCGTTCCGAAGTCGATGCCGAGTCGCAAATAAGACCTCCCGCCGCCATCCTGCCACATCGGCACCGCTCGCATCCAGCCGTATGAAAGACCGACAACGGTCGGAAAAGCACAAAACTTTCTGGCTGGACGCCGGTCTATATTGGAAGTTCAGCCAACGATTGATTCGGCGCGGCCTTCGGCCCGCGACGATTGACGGAGAAGCCGTGCCAACACATAACCGCGGGATGCTGCTCTTGTTTTTTGTCCTGGCGCTCTCGTGCCGCCGGGGTGCGGGTGCAGGCGGACCGATGAAGGCCATCGACGTCGACGTCCCCACGGGATTGGAGGGCGTCGCCGTCAGCCGATGCGATCGCGATGGGAAAAAATGCATGCCACTCACCCCGGGTGAGACCCTGGCCGACGGCACGCTCATCAAGAGCGCCGCCGGCGCGCGCGCGTCGTTCGAGCTCGGGCCGGCGACGAGCCTCGATGTCAGCGAGGAGGCCGAAGTCGTCCTGGCGTCGAGCGCGAATATCGAGGTCATCCGCGGTTCGGTCGTCGTACGGCGGCTCGGCAGCTCGTCGGAGAAGGCGGAAGCTTTCCAGATTTCGCTCGGGGGCAGGACGGCAGAAATCGATCCCAAAGTGGGCGGGACCGTATCGATCCGAGCCAAGACCAGTGATCGGGCGGCCATGACCGTCGAGAAGGGCAAGCTCACCCTGCGATCGGGATTCGGGCGGACGATGGTACTTCTCTCCGGAGAAACGGCCGATCTCGTGAAGGGCCGTCCGCCCGAACGCCTGGCGTCTTTCGTTGCGGTCGAGGGACCCCGCAGCGCTCCGCTTTCGCCGCTCGTCCTCGCGGAGTCCGGGCCGCGCGGGCTCGGGCGCATGACCGCGCGCGTACCGGGAAGGACCGAGGTCGTCTCGGGCGTGCGACTCGTCGCTCACAACGTCGAGATCGTTCTTCGCGATGGTCTGGCGCGCACGGAGATCGAAGAAGTCTTTCAGAACGACACGGCGCAGATTCTGGAGGGGCGTTATGTATTTCCGCTTCCCGCCGATGCGAGTATCTCGCGGCTGGCCTTGTGGGTGAACGACAAGCCGGTGGAAGGGGAGATCGTCGAGAAGAAGCGCGCGGCTGCTATTTTCAAAGGCATCGTAGAAGACACGGTTCGTCCCCGCGATCCGGCCCTCTTGGAATGGGTCTCGGGCGGAGACTTCTCCCTCAAGATCTTTCCGCTACCTCCGCGCGGAAGCCGCAAGGTGCGCATTGCTTACGACGAAGTGCTCAAAGAATCGGGTGGTCGTATTCGGTACGTGTATCCGTTGTCGGTCG
>DASWDH010000381.1:0-18647 GCA_036395495.1 Polyangiaceae bacterium | reverse complement strand
CACCACTCCAGTACGAGACAGATGGAAGGAGGCGCAACTTTTCAGCATTCCGCCTGCTGCTCACCCCATCGCGCGGCCGCCGTCAGGCCGTCGCGTGATGGGGAAACTCGAGCAAGATAGCCCCCGTGATTCGTGAAATGGATGCGAGCGGTATCGCATTCGCTTCGATGGCTGATCCTGAACAATCGATTGAGGTCGTAGTCGTACATCTGCATCTGGGGTTTTCCGAGCGGCTCGCCGTTGAGCAGATTGATAATCGGCAGTCCGAGCGGAAACGCTTGCTGAAACCAGCGTCCGACTCGGGCGCCGCTACGCAATGATGATGCATCTGTGAAGTGCACGACGGCTACTCCGCCGACTCCGAGCCGATCCTGTAGCACCTGGAAGATCCGCTCCCCTCGCGCCGGCGGGATGTGCTGAAACACGGAGGCAAGGCATCATGGGAACGTGTTGTCCGCAAGACTATTGCGAGCGCTGGTAGATCGAACTGATAGGCTCCGCGATCTACACCTGCTGACACGTGCGCTCGGCGCGGCCCGCGCGCCAAAAACGGCCTCCAAGGGAAGGAGGGTGCTCCTGGCACCTTCTTGGAGGGGCGTGCGACAAGACTGCTCACGCCTTCGCGCCGGCTCCGGGGCGGGCAAGCCGCCCCTACAGCCGCGCGTGCGCGCGGCCCGCCATCGCGCGTGTTGTCGAAGGCGAGACGGCTCGCGCTGGACGCAAGGAGTGGCGTCCTCCGAGCTCGCAGGCAACCTTCTGGTTGCACGCAGGGGCACCTACGAAGGAGGACGCCGATGGAGAGGTAGATTGGTTTGGATGTGCATGCCGCAAGCACCACGTTCGCGGTCGTGGGCCCGAGCGGCAAGCGTCTCGGGACTCACGTGGTGGAGACCAACAGCCCATCGCGACGGTTTCTCGTGGTGAGCCTTCTTCCGCCGCCCCGAGCCTTCGGCGAAGGGGTCGAACGGCTCACCCGCCGCGTCACGTTTGCGTCGGGCGGATAGAATCGGGCGTTCTCTACGATCTCGCCTCCGCGTGGGCTCGTGTCGCGCCGCTGTTTGTCTGGATTTGGGCGCCATGATAGATTTCCGCCGCCACGGTGCCTGTCACGAGCGCTCTGCCAATCGATGCTCCGCGCACCGCGCTCATCACCGGCGTGACGGGACAGGATGGCTGGTACCTCGCACGGCGTCTGCTCGATGTCGGCCAAAAAGTGACCGGAACGACGCACCGCTCCCACTCATCGCCGTGGCTGGACGTTGGCGGGACTCCGGTACCCTTGGTTCGTGTCGATCTGGCGAACGCGAAAGAGATAGAGGATCTGGTTCGCCAATTGCGCCCGGACGAAATCTACAATCTGGCGGCGCGTGCCTCGAGCGCCCAGCTCTTCGACGACCCGCTGGCCACAGCCGAGATCAACGGCGTAGCCGTTGCACGTTGGCTCGAAGCGATCCGGTTGCACAGCTCGAAGACACGCTTTTGCCAGGCATCGAGCAGCGAGATCTTCAGCGGTGCCACCAACTCCCCTCAAGACGAGACCACGCCGCGCGTACCCACGAATGCCTATGGCGCCGCGAAGGCGTTCGCCGATCATCTGGTCGGCGCGTACAGGGTCACTCACGGGATCTTCGCCTGTTCGGCGGTGCTCTATCCTCACGAGAGCCCTCGCCGGCCGCCCCATTTCTTGATGCGCAAGGTCACCCGCGCAGCCGCGCGCATTCGCTCCGGCCGCGAAACGGAGCTCGCGCTCGGCGATTTGAGCGCCGTCCGGGACTGGGGATACGCGGCGGACTACGTCGAGGCAATGCGACGCATGCTGCACCAGCACGAACCTCGGGATTTCATCCTCGCAACGGGCGAGCCTCACACCGTCGAGGATGTGTGCGAAACGGCCTTCAACCATGTCGGGCTCGACTGGCAGCGCTACGTCAGCATCGATAGAGAGCTCAAGCGAGCCGCCGAAGCCGCTCCCCGGATCGGCAACTCGCGCCGCGCGCGATCCGAGCTTGCCTGGGCGCCCACCCTCGACTTCAAGGAACTCGTGACGAGTCTCGTGGACGCGGAACGAGCTACCTTGTCACCCTGAACGGCCCCGATGCAACCGATGGCTGCGATTCGACTTTCGTTCTGCATCACCACTCGCAACCGCGCCAAAGTCATAGGCACGACGCTCGAGAACCTGCTCGAGCAGTGCTCGAGTGAAGTCGAAGTCGTCGTGGTCGATGGCGCGTCCACCGACGATTCGGTTGCGGTCATCACCGAGATCGCATCGCGACATCCGCAGTTGCGCCTGATCACGCCCAAGGAAAATTCGGGGCTGGACGCGGACTTCGACAAGGCCGTTCAGGCTGCCAGAGGGACGTACTGCTGGCTCTTCTCCGACGACGACCTCATCGTCCCCGGCGCCGTGGCGCGCGTCCTACAAGCCTGCGCCGAGGATCCATGGGTGGTGATCACGAACGTATCGGTCCACAACGCCGATTTCACCGAAGTGGAGCTCGAGCGACGGTTGCCGGCCGAAGGCCGTGAGCGCTACGGCCCCGATGATTGCATTGAGTTCTTCCGAGATTGCGCCGACCACTTGACCTTCATCGGCGCGGTCGTGGTCAAAAGAGACTTCTGGCTGTCTCGAGAGAGAAAGAGCTACTACGGAACCGAGTTCATCCATTGCGGCGTTCTCTTTCAGGCTCCCATCCCAGGCACGATGATCGTCCTACGCGAGCCGCTGGTGAAAATTCGGCACGGGGTCGGAAACTGGCTCACGCGGTGGGTCGACGTCTGGATGTACAAATGGCCAAAGATCGTATGGTCGTTCACATGGATCGACGAGTCGATCCGTCGCGAAGTGCACGAGGCGGAGCCGTGGACGAACTGGCAAACCCTGTTTTGGGCGCGCATGCGTGGCTATTACGACTTCGGTCAGTTTCGCAAGGTGGTGGCACCGAGGGCGACACGGGTATCTCAACTTTGGAAACCGCTGACCTTGGCCGTGCTTCCCAAGTGGCTCTTGGTCCATTTTCGGCAAGGCGCGGCCATGGACCGCCTGCGCGCGTGGTTCGTGGACAGAATGGGAAATTGGACCGGGCGGTGACGCTTCGCTCGTCAACCCCGGCGAGCGGCGATCCGGCGGCGCAACCAGCCGATTCCCTGGGCCACCGGATGCATCACGCGGAGCACCGAATTGGCGGCCCGAAACGCCAAAAGCTCGGCGTTAAGCTCGTCGATTTGCCGCTGATAGCGGTAGGGAGCGAAGTCGTCGAAGACGTTCGGCGCCAGCGCGATTTTCGGCCCTAGCCCCGCGTCTTCGCGGCGCACGTAATACCGATTGAGGCCGTCGAACACCACGAACTCGTAGTCGTGCCGGACGATCAGGTGCTCCCAGTCTTGGTGCGTTGGCTCGTTGGTGTTCGGTCGCGTGGCTTCGATGACCACGACGCGCGGGCGAAAGCGGCTGAAATCGGCGCCCTCCAGCACCGCACGTTCGTGACCCTCCACGTCGATAGAGAGAAAGTCGATCTGCCTGTCGCCGACGTGCTCGGTGCAGATGCTCGCCAGCGTCGTCACCGGAACGGTGATGACGTCGAACTCGAAACCCTTGCTTCGGTGAACGGCAGCCTCGCCATCGGTCATCGTGGACATCCCCGTCGCTCGACCGCGACCCACGTGGAGGGTCAGCGACCCGTCGCTGTCGCTGCAACCGACGTTGAGGTTGATGTCCCTCGTCCGATGCTTGACGATGAGCTCGTACGGCTCGGGTGACGGCTCGACGTTGATGCCGGTCCATCCGATGTCATAGAAGTGCTTGGTGACCGAATCGTTGATGGGATGGTTGGCGCCCACGTCGATGTAGAAACCCTTGGGTTGGCCTTCGAAGGCGCGACGGAGACGCACGTCCTCCGCATTCTGTGCGTACGATAGCCAGGGCATGGGCTTGGAAAAGCCGATTCGATGTACCGGCCGCCGCCCCCATCTAGCACCATCGGCTTTCAGCGGCTAGGCTAGGTCACCGTGACATCTACCCAACCGTATACCCAGCTCGCCAGGTGCCGAGTCAGCGCCAGCCAGAACCTCGTCAGCGTACTTCACCTCGGGGTGCAGGCCCTCACCGGCGTCTTCCCTCGCTCTGCCTCGCAACCGGTGACGGAGGGTCCTCTCGAACTCGTGTGGTGCTCTGATTCGGGTCTGCTCCAGCTCAAGCATTCGTACGATCCCCACGAGATGTATGGGGACAACTACGGCTATCGATCGGGCCTGAACCAGTCCATGGTTCGGCACCTCGAGGGCAAGGTGCGCCGGCTCGAGGCGCGGGTCGGTCTCAAGCCCGGCGACGTCGTGCTCGACATCGGGTCGAACGACGCGACCCTTCTCAAGTCGTTCCAGGCTGCAGGCATCGAGCGCGTAGGGATCGACCCCACCGGGCCCAAGTTCCAAGAGTACTACACCCGAGACATTCGCCTGGTACCCGACTTTTTCTCACGCAAGAATTTCGAAAGCGCGTCGTCGCGCAAGGCGCGGATAGTGACCTCGATTGCGATGTTCTACGATCTCGCGGACCCGGTGGAGTTCGCGCGCAACATTGCCGACATTCTGGATGACGAAGGCATCTGGCACTTCGAGCAGAGCTACATGCCATCCATGCTCCGGACCAATTCCTACGACACCATCTGCCACGAGCATCTCGAGTATTATTCGATCACGGTGATACGAGCGATCCTCGAAAAAGCCGGTCTCAAGATCCTCGACGTGCAGATGAATGCCGTGAACGGTGGCAGCTTCGCGGTCACCGCGGCGAAAAAGGACGCGCGATTCCCAAGCGATCGTCCGATGATCGATTGGCTGCTCGACCAAGAAAAGCGCATGGGGCTCGACACTCCTCGTCCGTTTCGCGACTTCGAAGAGCGAGTGTTCCGCCATCGCGAAGACTTGCGCCGGCTGATCCGATCGCTCGTGGCAGACGGCAGGAAGATCCTCGGCTACGGAGCTTCGACCAAAGGCAACGTCCTCTTGCAGTTCTGCGGGTTCACTCCCGACGACATTCCAGCCATCGCCGACGTCAACCCGAACAAGTTCGGCTGCGTTACGCCTGGGACCCACATTCCCATCGTGTCCGAGGAGGACGCGCGGGCGACGAAGCCCGACTTTTTCCTGGTGCTGCCATGGCATTTCAAGAACGGCATCGTGGAGCGCGAAAAGGCGTTCTTGGAAGGAGGAGGAAGGATGATCTTCCCCTTCCCTGAAATCGAGATCGTGTGACGCCGGGGGCCGCTCAGGCCACGGCAACGCGCCGATGTCCGAGAAGATCGCGACTCGCCCACGGAAGGAGCCAAGCGCTCACCAGCAGCGAAAATGCGGGCATCGCGAGCACCATGCCGAGGAGACCCAGCGACGGAGCCAAAAAGTAGCCCAAGACGGGGGTGACCAGGCCGTTGACGAAGACGGTCATGACGAGTAGCCGCAGGCGATCGACCGCGATCATCAGATCGTTGTACGACTGGTTCCATACGGTGATCAGAAGCGACAAGCCGCAGGCCGCCCAAATCGCTCGCGAGAACGTCATGTCCTGTCCGCTGATGAGCTTCGCTGCCATGTTGCCGATGGCGAGATAGAGACCGGCACTGACGATTCCGATCACAGCCTTGAGCTTCGTCACACGCCAGAACGCGGTGTGAAGCCACTTCGACTCGCCTCGAATGTGGGCCTCGCGGAACGCGGGAATCAGCGGGGCGTCGACCATCTGGATGAACATAGGAGGCAAGAGGTACACGCGCATGAGCACGGACCATTCGGCGACCTGCGCCAAACCGAG
Organism: Polyangiaceae bacterium; assembly: GCA_036395495.1. Classification (GTDB taxonomy): domain Bacteria; phylum Myxococcota_A; class Polyangia; order Polyangiales; family Polyangiaceae; genus DASWDH01. Next base: position 12,841 of record DASWDH010000381.1, on the reverse strand, counting down.
CCGGCGCGCGATGATCACGCTTTGGGTTTCGTTGATCAAGAGCGCGCCGATCTGGAAAATGAAGAGAGCGGCGGATGTCCGGCCGAGCGCGCCCAGCGTCTCGCGCGAAGCGAGCCGGAGGCGAGGACGGAGCCACGGCATCTCGCGAAGCGCCCAACCGAAATTGACGAGCAGCATGGCGACGCCGGTGCCGCTCGTCGCGAGAACGAGCCAAGGCAGCGACAATTGGAGGTGCGTGACCGCCACGAGCATCGCTAGAGAGAGCACGCTTCCTAGGATGTTGAATATGGCGTCGACGTACCCACGCTGGTACGCGGCGTAGATCGTCGGCACGATGCAGAGCGGGAACTGGAACAAGAAGCAGCCGAGCACCGCTGCGATGATCCACGGGGTTTCGCGCGCCAAGCCCGCATCGCGAACGTTGAGCACGTCTGCCCAAGATACGAAAAAGAGCGCCGGAATCGAAAGCACGGCGAGCCCGATGGCGAGGCTCGCGAGCGCGACGAGCCCGGTCGAAACGTAGCGGGCCGCCAGTTCGCGGTCGTCCCGACCATTGGCCGCGCTGAGGTGATTCTGGATCCCGCGCGCCAGTCCCAAGTCGGCAAGATTCGCCCAGCCCACGATCGACCCGATCGCCATCCACAGGCCGTACCTGTCTTTGCCGAGGTACGAGAGAGAGAGGCGGATCCATGCGAGGCCGGTGAAGATACCGAGCCCGCGGGCGAGTATGGATGTGACGGTCGTGAGAGCAGCACGGCGGTAGCGCTCGTGCGAACGTCCTTCGGGCGTCGTCGTGTCGAACGGGCGAAGACGCAAGATTGAGCCGAAGCTGCGCGCTGGCACACCGAGCGCCATCAGTCTGGCCAGTGCCCGGCCGCGCAGGGTTTGCGCCACCCGCCGAGGTTCGATGGGCGGGGGAACTTCGGGAGAAGGTAACGCCACTGTTCGATCGAACCTTCCGTGCGGAGCTTCCTCTCGAGTCGGATGATGATGCAGATACATTCATAGGTCAAGCTGCCGGGATGCTCGAAACATCGTGCGCCGCGCAACGCAAACGACTCCTGCTCGTCTCCTCCATGTCGTCGTCCCTCAGCAGGGATCCGCGGTCCATTCTCGTTCAAGGGCTCGCCTCGGTACACGCGCCATCGTGCCCACACGCGATCTCAGGAAGGCACTTTCTCGCACCGCCCTGGCAACCCGCATGACGGCATCCGACCGTCCAAACCAAACGAGTTGGGTGAGCTCGAGGATCGTACGCGGGCTGGTTCGCACGATGAACCAAATCGATGCATTTTTGATGAGGGTTCGCAGTCGATTGATGCAGGAAATCACGACCAGCCACGGGCGGCCATGGCGAGCGGCGCTTCCGTGCCAACGGTGAAGAACGATCGAAGCGGGGACGTAGCGAGCCGACCAACCCGACAAACGAGCGCGCCAGCCGAGGTCGAGATCCTCGTAATACATGAAATGATCGCGATCGAAATAGCCATTGGGTAGCCTGATCGACTCGAGCATGGCACGACGATACGCGGCCGCGCCAGCCGTTGGGCAGAAGATGTCCCGCTGCGGAGCTGCGTCGTTGATGGATGTTCCACCGTCGCGATCCCGACCGCCGCCCGAATACGTGAGCTCGATGCCCGTCGAATTGATCACGTCGGGCGTCTGTTGATAGAGCAACAGAGATTGGAGCATCCCACACTCCGCCGGAGCGTCGCCAATTGCGTCGACCAAAGCGCGCGCCCAGTCCGGCTTGGCGACTGCGTCATTGTTGAGAAGCGCCACCCAGGCCCCGTGGCTCGCCTCGATTCCGCGATTGCAGCCTTCAGCGAATCCGAGATTCTCATTTTCCCGGAGAAGAACGACTTCGGGAAACTCGGCGGCGACCATTTCCGGTGAACCATCCGCGGAACCGTTGTCGACCACGATGATCTCGAGATGGGTGTGCGTTTGCCCCCACAGCGAAACAAGGCATACCCTGAGATCTTCCCTGGAATTCCAATTGACGATTACTACCGAAAGAAGCATGAAGAAATCGGGACTTCAACCGCGCGTCAAGCCGGAGCTTCGAACCTGCTGCTCCAGATCGTGGAAGCGCTGGGCCAAGGCTCGCACGAGCGAACCGGTCCAGCCGCCGATTCCGAGGCCTTCGTCGAGGGTGTGCTTGTCGAGCACCAGCACGGTGACGTTCTCCAGCGCCTCCACGGTGGCCGCGCGCGGCTCGTCGAGCAAGAGGGCCATCTCGCCGAACACGTCGCCCGCCGTCATCGTGGCCAGCGTCTCTTGGCGATCGCCCACCGTGCGAAAGGCGCGGCAGCGACCGCTCACGATCATGTACGCCGCGTCGCCGGCGTCCCCCTCACGAATGATGATACTGCCGGTGTCGAACGTTCGCCGCGGCAAATGGAGTCCGCCCCGCAGAAAGCCGCGAACGTCCTGCTGGAGCTCGACCACGCTCTGGTAGCGATCTTGCGGATTGGGAGCGACCGCCTTGTCGATGATGGTCCGCATCGTTTTCGGCACGCCAAGCTCCTCGGTGACCTGGTCGATTGAAATGACTTTGCCCTCGCGGGCACGTGCCAAGATGACCCGCGGGTCGTGGTAATCGCCGTAGGGAATGTGGCCGCTCACGATTTCGTAGAGAACCGCGCCCAGCCCGAAGATGTCGCTTCGCTCGTCCATTTCCGCGGGATTGCCGCGGGCCTGCTCGGGGGCCATGTAGTGCGGCGTGCCGACCGGGCCGGGCGCCTCCATCTGCGCTCTGGAACCGGACGCCGGCCGAGTTTTGGTGAGCCGTGCCAGCCCCCAGTCCATCAAATAGACTTGCCCGAAGCTCGCGATCATCACGTTCTCGGGCTTGAGATCGCGGTGAATGACGCCTCGATGATGCGCGTAGGCGACCGCATCGCAGACCTTCAGGAAAATTTCGAGGCCCTCTTCCAGGCGTTCCGACGATCCGGGAGCCCGGAAAGGATCGCGCAGCCACTTGTCGAGCCCCTGGCCCTGAACCAGCTTCATCGTGAAGTAGGGGAGGCCGTTGCTGGCGACCGAGAGCTCGTGCACCGGCACGATGTTGGGATGTTCGAGCTGACCGGTGATTTGAGCTTCGGCGATGAAGCCGTCGCGGTACATGGGGACCTTGGCGAGCTTGCGGTCGATGCGCTTGAGCGCCACGTGCCGCAGGAGGTTACGGTCGGTCGCCGCGTGAATGCGCCCGATGCCTCCTCGGCCGAGCTCGGGATAGAGGATGAGGTGGGGAGGCGTCGGGATGGCCTCCTGCTCGATTTGCTTCGCCGCCACCTTGTGTTCGCCGGCGACCGGGATCCCTTCGATCACGTAGACGGGCTCCGGGTAGGCCTGCTGCTGTTGATCGTCGCTCATGCCTCTCTCGTTCCGGACCCCAACCTCTACCCCACTCGGGTCGGCGTGCCTACCACCCGCAGGCGGGGCCGAAGGCCGCGCCGAGTCATCGTACAGCCGGATCCGGCGCAAAAACCTGAAGGCAAATCGGCCATCTATGCATTAGAAGGATACCCGAGGCGCCCTCTCATGTCCGACGATCTACTGCAGGCAAAGCCGAAGCTTACGCCCCCCCTCGATCCCGATTTTCGCCCGGCGTATCTCGGGAACCAGGCCTTCGTCGCGGCCGCCCGGGAGAGCGGCCGCGCGGTGCCGCTGTGGTTCGCCTTGCAACGCCCGAATGGGAGCGTTTCGGTCTATCGGACGTTGGCCTTGCCGAGTGGGCACCCCGCCGCGGCGCACAACCTCGCCTATGCCGAACGGATTCTCAAGTTCCTGCTCTGGCAAAAAGGGAGCGCCAAAATCGCGCTGCTCGGACCGCGCGAGATCGCCGAACACCTGCAGAGGACGTATGCCAAGGGGGGGGCTCGGGCCTTCGACGCCGACTTCATGAGCAACGTCTACGAGCATGGCTTCGAGGTGACTTCGGCCACCGAGACCAGCTTTCCACGCGAGAGAGAGAGCTCGGCGCCCATCGGGCGGCACCTCAAGGGTTATCGAATCGGCTTCGATGCGGGGGGCAGCGATCGCAAAGTGGCTGCGGTCATCGACGGAAAGGAGGTGTTCTCGTGCGAGGTGGTGTGGGAGCCGAAGATCAACGGTGACCCGCAGTACCACTTCGACGGCGTCGACGACTCGATCCGTCGCGCCGCCGAGCACCTCCCGCGCATCGACGCCATCGGCGTGAGTTCGGCGGGCGTCTACATCGACAACAAGACCCGGGTGGCGTCCCTCTTTCGCAAAGTTCCGCCGGATCTTTTCGAAAAGCGCATCAAAACGCTCTATCTCGATATCGCCCAAAAATGGGGCAACGTCCCCGTCGAGGTGGCCAACGACGGCGACGTCACCGCGCTCGCCGGAGCCATGAGCCTGAACGATCAACCCGTTCTCGGTATCGCCATGGGAACCAGCCTGGCCTGCGGCTACGTCGACCAGAAAGGTCACATCACCGGCTGGCTCAACGAGCTCGCCTTCACCCCCTTCGACTACGGCCAAAACGCCCCCGTCGATCACGAGTGGTCGGGGGACCGCGGAACCGGCGTCAATTACTTCTCACAGGACGCGGTCATCCGCCTAGCGCCGCGCGCGGGCATCGAGCTCGACCTGAACGAGGCGCCGGGCGCCAAGCTCAAGGTCGTCCAGAAGCTCCTCCACTCGGGGGACGATCGAGCTCGCCCGATCTTCGAGAGCATCGGCGTCTATCTCGGCTATGGCCTGCTGCAGTGCGCCGAGTTTTACCAGCTCAAGCACGTGCTGATTTTGGGCCGGGTCACCTCCGGCGAAGGGGGAACGATCATCCTCGAGAAGGCCAAGCAAGTGTTCGCAGCCGAAGCGCCGGAGCTCGCCGAAGCGGTGCAAATTCACCTTCCGGACGAGGCCAACCGCCGCGTGGGCCAAGCCATCGCGGCAGCCAGCTTGCCTGCTGGGAGTCCAGCATGACCCGACCCGATGACGTTCTGACGCTGAAAGCCGAAGGCGCCGAAGTCTTCATCCCCGACGGCTCACCCTCGGAGGTCGCCATCCGCCGGACGACGCACCTCGGCATCTGCGCCCACCAAGACGATCTCGAGATCATGGCCTACCACGGCATTCTCGAGTGCTTTCAGCGCAACGACCGCTGGTTCACCGGCGTCACCGTGACCAACGGCAGCGGCAGCGCGAGAGATCTCGAATACAAGAACTACACCGACGCGCAGATGGTCGACGTCCGGCGGCGCGAGCAGAAGAAGGCTGCCTACGTCGGCGAGTTTTCTTCGATGCTGCTTTTGAATCACAAGAGCGCGTCGGTCAAAGATCCGAAGAACGCCGACGTCGCCGCCGATCTCGACGCCCTCTTCTCGGTCGCGCAACCCGAAGTCGTCTATACGCACAACCTCGCCGACAAACACGATACCCACGTCGCGGTGGCGCTTCGGGTGCTCGCCGCGCTGCGCCGGCTGCCGGAAGCGAGGCGGCCGCGCAAAGTCATCGGGTGCGAAGTGTGGCGCGACCTCGATTGGCTCTGCGACTCGGACAAGGTCGTGATGGCGGTCGACGGACATTCCAATCTCGGCGACGCGTTGATGGGGGTCTTCGACTCCCAGATCTGCGGCGGCAAACGCTATGACTTGGCCGCCCGCGGGCGGCGGCTCGCCAATGCGACGTTCTTCGAGAGTCACCTCGTCGACAAGAACCAGGCGTTGATTTGGGGGATTGACCTGACGCCACTCGTCCATGACGCGAGCCGCGATCCTTTTGCTTTCGTCAAGCAGCACATCGATCGCTTCGCCGAGGAAGTCAGCGCACGCGTCGCCAAGCTCTCGTGAGGGGCTTCACAAGCCGACGGCACGCTCGATCTGCTGGGCGGGCATGGCGCCGCTCGCGCGTCCTACTTCGCGCCCGGCCTTGAAGAGCACGAACGTTGGGATGCTCTGAATGGCGAACTGACTGGCCACCTCGGGCAGCTCCTCGGTGTTGAGCTTGACGACGAGCAACGAACCGCTGCGCTCGCGCGCCAGCTTGGCGAGCTCCGGCGCCACGACGCGGCACGGCCCGCACCACGCCGCCCAGAAATCGACGAGAACCGGAATCGGTGACTTCGCCACGATCTCGCCGAATTCAGTGGAGCTCGACACAGGATAGGGATCGGCGGTCGGTGAAAGCGGCGACTTGCACTGGCCGCAGCGGGCTTGGCGGTCGAGCCGAGCGGCCGGCACGCGGTTCTGGGAGCGGCAAGAGGGGCAGGTAACGATCATGAGGTATGAGAGTGTAGCTCTCTCCGTCGACGAGCCAAGGTCGCCGTTATCGACAAAATGTGCTTGAGTGCTGCTATGGCCGACTACCTGGAGGACCTGACCGACGCCGTCGACCAGGCGCGCACATCGTCGTTCAACACCCTGATTGCGCTCGTCGTTTCGATTAGCGCAAGTTTCATCGCCCTCTGCAACGTGAAGGACGGCAACATCGTTCAGGCCATGGCACAAGCGCAGGCCAACTCGGTCGACGCGTGGTCGTATTACCAGGCCAAGAGCACGAAGCAGAACCTCGCCGAGGGGATGATCGACCAGCTGACCGTCCAGCGCCTGACCACTCCTGGGCTTTCAGCGGAGGGTCGGGGGGAGCTCGATCGGCGGATCGCGGACTACTCCAACAAGGCCAAGCAATACGAGGCTGAGAAACAAAAAATCAAGCAGTCGGCCGAGGACTTTCAAAAGGATTACGACCGGCTCAACTTCCGCGATGACCAGTTCGACATGGCCGAAGCGAGCCTGTCGCTCAGCATTGCTCTACTCGGCGTCACCGCCCTCACCCAGAAGCGGTGGCTTCTGGCCGTCGGCCTCGTTTTCTCGGTTTTCGGGGTGGTACTCGGAGTTTCCGGGTTTATGGGCTACAACTTACATCCCAGCTTTCTCGCCAAGCTCCTGAGCTGAGAGACGGATCCCCGAGGCATCTTGGAAACGAAGCGCGTCAAAATCTACGACACCACGCTGCGCGACGGCACGCAGGGCGAAGACATCAGTTTTTCGGTGGAAGACAAGCTGCGCATCGCGCACGCCTTGGACGAGCTCGGCGTGAGTTACGTGGAAGGCGGCTGGCCCGGCTCCAACCCGCGCGACGCCGCCTTCTTCGAAGCTGCGCGTCGCGAAAAGCTCGCTTACGCGAAGTATGCCTCCTTCGGATCGACGCGCAGAGCCGGGCTTACCGCCGCCCAGGACCCGCTGCTCCAAGCCTTACTGACGGCGGGAACGCCGGTGGCGTGCATCTTCGGCAAGAGCTGGGGCCTGCACGTGAAAGAGGCGCTCGGGGTTTCGCTCCAAGAAAACCTCGATCTCATTTTCGACACGGTGCGCTTTTTGAAGCAGCACTTCGACGAGGTCGTCTACGACGCCGAGCATTTCTTCGACGGCTACGCCGACAACCCGGAGTACGCCTTGACGACGCTGAAGAGCGCCGCCGAGGCGGGGGCGGACGTGCTGGTACTCTGTGACACCAACGGCGGCGCACTACCGAACGAGGTGCGTGCCGCCATCGAGCACGTCACGAAAACGTTGCCGGACGCCGCACTCGGTATCCACGCCCACAACGACAGCGAAGTGGCCGTCGCCAATTCGGTGATCGCCGTCGAAGCCGGCATCCGCCACGTGCAGGGCACCGTCAATGGTTTCGGCGAGCGCTGTGGCAACGCCAATCTCGTTTCGATCATCCCCAACCTGCAGCTCAAGCTCGGATATCAGTGCGTGCCCGAAGTGCAGCTCGCCCGCTTGAAAAGCACGTCACGGCTTCTCTTCGAGCTCCTGAATCAGCCCCCCAACAAGCGGCAAGCTTACGTCGGCGACTCGGCTTTCGCCCACAAGGGGGGCGTTCACGTGTCCGCCGTCGTGAAGAACGCTCGAACCTACGAGCACGTCGAGCCCGCATCGGTCGGCAATCACCGTCGCGTTCTGGTTTCCGATTTGTCCGGTCGATCCAACGTTCTGTACAAGGCGAAAGAGTGGGGCGTGGACCTCGACTCGACGGACCAGGAAGCCAAGCAGATCCTCGCCCAGCTGAAGGAGCTCGAATCCCAGGGGTTCGAGTTCGAAGGAGCGGAAGCATCGTTCGAGCTCTTGATGCAAGACGCTACGAATCAGCAAAAGAGCGAGAGTTTTCGTCTCATCGGTTTTCGCGTCATTGCCGAAAAGCGCAGCGACGACAAGGAGCCGCTCGCCGAAGCCACCGTGCAAATCGAAGTCGGCGGTCACGTGGAACACACCGCGGCACTCGGCAACGGTCCGGTCAACGCGCTCGACGTCGCCCTTCGAAAAGCCCTGGAGAAGTTCTATCCGGAGCTGAAAGAGGTCCAGCTGGTCGACTACAAAGTGCGGGTGCTCGGCGGCGAGCGCGGCACCGCCACCAAAGTTCGCGTTCTGTTGGAGAGCGCCGATGCGACCGCCCGTTGGGGAACCGTGGGCGTGTCGGACAACATTCTCGAAGCCTCGTACCAAGCGTTGGTCGACGCGATACGTTACAAGCTCTTCAAGGACAAGAAAGCCGCCGCCCTGGCCACGACGAAGGCCGACGCTCCGGTGAGCGCGTCGACTGCTCGGAAGAAACTGGCGAGCGCGAGCTAGAGCCCAGGGGAAAGCTAGGGAAATGCCCCCGGCGCACGCATTCGAGCCCGACCTCTGCAATCCCACCGAAGAGCATCACCTGCTTCGGCAAACGGTGCGCGATTTCACCCGCGAGGCCATCGAGTCGCAGGCCGACGAGCACGACCGATCGGGGATCCTCAATCGGCAGCTGTTCGAACGGTGCGGCGCGCTCGGCCTGCTCGGCATCACCGTGCCCACCGAGGACGGCGGCTCCGGAATGGACGCCGTCGCCGCGGTCATCGCCCACCACGAGATGAGCAAGTCCGACCCGGGGTTCACGCTCGCTTATCTCGCTCACGCGATGCTGTTCGTGAACAACTTCTACTACACCTCGAATGCCGAGCAGCGCGGCCGCTACCTCGCGCGGGTCATCTCCGGCGAGTGGGTCGCTGCGATGGGGATGACCGAGCCGAGCGGCGGCACCGACGTCATCGGCATGAAGACCACCGCCCGACGAGAGCGGAACGGCTATCTGTTGACCGGCCGAAAGGCACTCATCACCAATGCTCCCGACGCCGACATCTTCCTCGTGTACGCGAAGCTGGACGGCCGCATCACTTCCTTCGTGCTCGAGCGCAAATTCGAAGGTCTTTCCACGGGATCTCCCACCCACAAAATGGGTATGCGCGCCAGCACCATGGGGGACATCGTGATGGACGATTGCTTCGTGCCCAGGGAAAACGTGCTCGGCGGAGAAGGACAGGGCGTCGTTCACATGATGCGCAACCTCGAGATCGAGCGCATTACACTGGCGGCGATGAGCCTCGGAATCGCCGATCGCTGTCTCGAGATCATGGTCAACTATGCGAGGGAACGCACCGCTTTCGGTCGCCCGATTGCGGAGTTCGGCCAGATCCAGCGTTACATCGGAGACAGCTACGCGTGGACGGAAGCGGCGCGCGCACTCATCTACAACGTGGCCCGCACCATACGGCACGATCGCAAGAACCGCCTCGGTTCCGATGCGGCCAAACTCTTTGCCGCGCCGATCGGCAAGCAGGTCGCCGATCACGCGATGCAGGTGCTCGGGGGCTGGGGCTACTGCGACGAGTTCAAGGTAGAGCGGTTCCTGCGCGACGCGAAGCTCCTCGAAATCGGCGGCGGCACCCTCGAGTCGCACCAGAAGAATCTGACCCGCGACCTGGTCGACCTCTGACCGATTTTGTTGTGAACCGCCAGGGCGCCAGGGTCGCCAGGATTATTGGGGCGGGCTTTGCAGACTGACACCTAGCGTGTCGTGCTCGATGATTGAGACGAATGGCTGATTGGCGCAGGGTCTCGGTACGCCACAGCGAGACAACCTACATGCGGAGACGACCCAGTCCAAACTCCTGGCGGCCCTGGCGCCCTGGCGGTTCGCCTCTTCGAGCCCGCCGCGCCCATCCATGATTCCGACGCGCCGCTTAGGGGCGTGCAAGCGGGTGGTCTTTTAGAGCGGCGATGATCGCGTCGGCAATGGCTTGGTGGCCGCGTTCGTTCGGGTGGACCTCCTTCGGGAAGCCGATCATTTGATCGGGGGAAATGTCGACGCGTACATGCGGGAGATCGAGACCCGAAAATAGATCGCGTTCGAGGCGCGAGGTGCCGCTTTCGTCCACCAGACAGGGCTGGTCGAAGTTCGTCATGACGAAGAGGGCACGCGCATTTCGCGCGCGAGCCAGCTCGCCGGTGGCGCGCAAAATGGCCCGCGTCAACTCGACGGCTTCGTCGGAATGATAGGGCACGAGCTTGCGTAGCGGAGACGTCGTCCATGGCCAAATCGACTCCGCCGCGAGCTCGAGTCGGCCGTCCCGCTGCACGAGGCGCTGACGCCGATCACTGACGTTGCGCTCGAGTTGATCCGGCAAGACGAGCGTCACGACGGCGACCGGACGAGAAAACGTCGGAAGAGTTTCGCGCAACCGCAGATACGCCTGATCGCTGGGAGACCCGGTCACGGCCAAGTTCACCGCCTGAATTCCGATCGCGTGAGCTACACGCGCGGGATAGCTCTGTGGATAGGCGACACCCAATCCGAGCGCGATCGACTCTCCGGTGAAAAGGATGGAGGGGGCGTCATGATCGGGCAGTTCGAAGATGGACGCTGCGCGATTTCCTTCGGCATTGATCTCATAGCGGATCGCCCGACCCTCCACCTCCCATTCGTTCGCGCGAGAGGGAATAGCGACGTAGTTGCGCGTCTCGTCGCAGCGCATGGGTGGGAGGCGAGCTTCGTGCTCGAGATTGCGGCGCCGTTCCTTGATCCGCAGGTACAGGTCGGAGACGCCCAACGCGAGGACCACGGCCACCGCGATGCGGGCCGACGCTCGGAAGAACGTGCCGCTTGGCGGGCGTGCGAGCGAGCGCACGATCTTCGGACGGGCGAATGCGGTCCACGCGAGGCCCGCGGCGAGCGCTGTCCATCTGGCCACCTTTTCCAGGACGAGCGTCGAGGACGCGCGCGGACAGTAGTTCGGTAGCACGTGCCGGTCGAACCACACGGAATCGACGCTGAGCGCCCAAACGACGAGTGCGGCAGCCGGCAACACGACGATCGTATGCAAAAGAAAGACGAGAGGGGCACCGGGACGACGAAGAAACGACATCTTGGCTCTCCCCTCGGAACGTCGCCACAGCTTGACAGAAATGTCGCTCCCCGGGTAGCTGCCGCTGATGCGGTCAGGATAGCGGCTTTTCGGGCTGGCAGAAGTTGCCGGGCCGCTATACTGCGCGCCGCGTGTTCGTTTCGGTCGTCGTCAGGTCCTACAAGCGTGAAAAGGCGCTGCGAGAGCTCGTCGAGCGATTGCGCCGGCAAGCCTATCCCCACTTCGAGGTGGTGATCCTCGAGCAAAGCGACGAACCGCGACTGGTGAGCGAGCTCGAAGCCATCGGCGACCCGCGCATCCGGGTCGTGGTTGCGCCGCCCCAAAATCCGCCGGCGGCCCGCAATGAAGCCATTCGTCATGCGCGCGGAGAGATCCTCCTCTTCATCGACGATGACGACCTGCCGCTCTCCGACGAGTGGATCGAGCGGCACGCCGGCAACTACCGAGACGCGACCTGTATGGGCGTCGTGGGTCGGCTGGTCGCCGATCCCGAGAAGATCCGCTCTCCCCGTTTTCCGCGCGTCGTGCGCCACTTTGCGATGCGTCATACCATCTTCAAAGACACCATCGCGCTCGCCCACAACACGGTTCGCAAGGAGGGCATCGATTTCCTGATCGGTTCGAACGCGTCCGTGCGAAAGGCGCTCGTGGAGCGCATCGGCGGTTGGGACGAGGGCATCCCGATGAACGAGGAGCAGTCGTTTGCCATCAAGTTCGCCCGCCGAAGAGCGCCGGGAGAGAAGTTCGTCTTCGATCCCAGTGCGGTCATGTGGCGCCGGACCGACGTGCCGGGGGGTTTGAACCGCCGCGCGGGGGAGGATTGGCACCTGAGAGAGCTCGAGGCGCGGCTCTTTTATTATAAGCACGTGGTCGGCTACTATTTCGAGCGCCGCTACCGCACGCTCTTTCCTCTTTTCTGGGCGCGCGGAATCGAGCAGGTTCTCATTTGGATATGGGACTCCGACAACGACCATCGGTCTTTCCGCGAACGTCTACGCGCAAGCCTCGAGCTCGTGTCGCGGCTACCGCAGGCGCTCCGTTCGGAGCGGTTCTCGGCGGATGACATTCGGCGGGTGCACCGGTGGGATTGAGTCATCTCGGGGTGCGACTCTTCACCCGCCGGGGCGTGGTCCGGCTCGTGGAGCGCTACGGGCGCGCGGGCGCGGTGAGTCAGAGCACCGCCGGGTCTGCCGCGGTCGCTCTCACGTTCGACGATGGCCCCCACCCGCTGTGGACGCCGAAGATCCTCGACGCTCTGGATCGAGCCAGTGCGAAAGCGACCTTCTTCGTGGTAGGCAAATGCGTGGCGCGGAACCCGGATCTCGTCGTGGAAACCCGGCGCCGCGGTCACGAGATCGGAACGCATCTTTACTCGCACGAGCGCCGAGTCGTGTTCGACGATGGGCGCTTCAACGACGAGGTGAAAAGGAGCAAGGCTCTGCTCGAGGCTCTCCTCGGCGAACCGATCCACTGGCTCCGATTTCCTTATGGAGAGCGCGGCCGGCAGCATCCCCGCCGAATCAGAGGCGACTACGGTCTCCAAACGGCGCACTGGACCTACAGTTCGCACGACGGAATGTTGCGCAATCCAGCGGACATCGTGGCGCGCATCGAAGCGGGGCTTCGTCC
>DASWDH010000380.1:0-3971 GCA_036395495.1 Polyangiaceae bacterium | reverse complement strand
CGAGCCGCTCGCTCTCGTTCGCGTATTGAAACCGGATACCCATGCCGGGCGGAGCTTGCTCAGTCGCTTTTTCCCAGCTCGTGGTCCAGACGACCCGCCCCCGCAGGCGAACCGGTTCGGGTAACTGCGGGATGGTCAGCGCAAACACGAACTCGGTTCCGATGTCGAGCGGCTTGTCGGTTCGGATGAACGTGCCCCCCTTGGAGATATTCTTCGTGTAATCGGCAAAGAAGGTGTTGAGCCGCTTGTATTCGACCTTCAGCTCGATGGCATGGCGGTCGTTACTGCGGCGATCGCTTTCCAGACTGTTCGCGGCCATACTTGCCTCAGCGTAGCACTAAGTGCCGTCCAGCCGAAATGCCGGGCCCGCCCCGACCCCGGCGTCTGTTCGCGCTCGGAGACCGATGTAGGGCGATGGCCCTCTATCCGAAAAACTCTTTCAGCTTCTGCATGAAGCCTTTTTGCTGCGGCTGTACGTCGGCGCCGAGTTCCTTGGCGAGCTCGTGCAGCAGCTCGCGTTGGCGCGCGGTGAGTGCGGTCGGTACTTCCACCGTCACCTCGACCAGCTGATCCCCCCGACCGCTACGCGTCCGGCGGACGATCCCTTTGCCCTTGATCCGGAGAACGCTGCCGGGCTGAGTGCCCGCGGGAATCTTGAGCTTTCCCTTCCCTTCCAGTGTCGGCACCTCGAGCTCACCACCCAAGGCGGCCTGCACGAAGGAGATTGGCGCCGAACAGATCACGTCGTCGCCTGAACGGCGGAAGAAGGGGTGGGGCGCGACCATCACCTCGAGCTCGAGATCGCCGGCGGGCCGGTCCGGGCGGGGCATGTTGCCGCCGCGCTCGACCGTACGCGTCGACCCGCTTTCGATACCCGGCGGAATGCTGACCGAGATGGTGTGTGGCGTCGCGACGAGCCCGGCGCCGCGGCAAGCCTGGCAGGGGTGGGTGACGAGCTTGCCCGTGCCATAACATCGCGAGCAGCTGCGCTCGATCGCCATCGGGAGGATCCCCTGCTGAAACCGAACGCGCCCCCTCCCATTGCAAGCAGGACACGTTTCTCGAGGATGTCCCTCTTCGGATCCTGTCCCGCGACAGTCGCTGCACGCCTGGGTGCGTTCGTAGGTGAGCTCCTTCTCGATCCCGAAGGCGGCTTCTTCGAACGTGATGACGAGTTGCTTCTTGAGATCGCCGCGATCGCCGGTCCGGATCCCGAATCCCCGGAGAAGATCGCCGAAGAGCCCCTCCATGTTGAGATTGCCGAGATCGCCGAAATCGAAGCCGCCGAAGCCGCCCCCTGATCCACCATCCATGCCGGAGACGCCGAATCGGTCGAACACGGCGCGCTTGTCGGGATCGCTGAGAATCTGGTAAGCGGCGTTGATTTCCTTGAATTTCTGCTGGGCGCGCTCGTCGCCAGGGTTCCTGTCCGGATGAAAGCGCTGAGCCAGCCGGCGGAAGGCAGACTTCACCTCGTCGGGGGAAGCGCCTCGCTCGATACCCAGGACGTCATAAGGGTCCTGCACAGGTCCGTTGTTAGCACAAGGCACCGGATGACGCCGCGCGGCATATCGACGCTCGGCAGGGCTCCCGTCCAGCCTGGCAATGCGAGGAAAGGTCGCGTATCCCGCTGGATTGAGTAGGATGCCCTGCATGGCCGGTCGTTTCATCGACGTCGTCAGCGATTCCACGGGCGAGACAGCCGAAAAGGTCGTCCGCGCCGCGCTCTTACAGTTCCCCCAAGCGGGGGCCGTCATCCGCCTTCACACCCGGGTGCGCACCAAGGAGATCGCCCGGGCCATCCTCGAGCGCTCGAGCAAAGAAGGCGCCCTTTTCGTCTTCACGGTCGTGAGCCCCGAGCTTCGCGAGTTCATCCACTCTTCCACGTCGGAACTCAAGGTCGATGCTGTCGACGTCATCGGTTCACTCATCGGCAAGCTCGGTCATTTCTTGGATCGAGAGCCGATCAACATGCCGAGCAGCATGCTCCCCCTCTCCGAGGAGTACTTCCGGCGGATCGAGGCGGTCGAGTTCGCCGTCAAGAGCGACGACGGCAAGGAGCCCCGCAATTTCAAGAAAGCCGACCTCGTCCTGGTCGGCGTTTCCCGTACCTCGAAGACACCGCTTTCGACGATCTTGGCGCAGCGTGGGCTCAAGGTGGCCAACCTCCCCCTCGTGCTGGGCGTCCCGCCGCCGCGAGAACTCGAAGAAGCGCCCCAAGACCGAATCGTCGGCCTCACGATCGGGCTCGATCAGCTCTGCGAGATTCGGCAGGCCCGCCTTCGGCAGCTCGGCATGCCCGCCGAGACGAACTACGCGCTTCGGGAGCACGTCAAAGAAGAGCTCGCTTTTGCGAACCGCCTTTTTGCTTCTCACGCGTCATGGCCGGTCATCGACGTGACCGGGCGCGCGATCGAGGAGACCGCGGTCATCATTCTCGAAAGCCTCAAAGAACGGGACGACAAGGTGAGAGCGGCCCAAGCTGGGCTCGGCTGAGCCCGCGCGCTGGAGCCTGATCGTGTCCTCGTGTCCTCCTCAGATCGAGCTCGTGCAGGGGCTCGCAGCGGTGACCGAAGACGGACTCTTCGCCGTTGCCGCAGCGGGTGAAGGCAACGAAGACGTGCTCGTGGGTCTCGCCAAGCGGCGAGCGCAGATCTACGAAGACGCGATCCGAGGCAAGTCGCGTGTGCCCCTCCACGCGTACCGGCAGTGGGCAACCGCTCTCGCGGCGGCGATCGCCCCGATCCATCCTCCTTCTTGGATGCCCATGGGTCAGCTCGTCGAGAGCGGAATCACCGTCGAGGGGGGAGCCCGCGGCGTGCGCGCGCTCTTCACCTCCAAGCCGAGCGAGAAGCAGGTCGAACAAGTGCGACGGGTCGGGACTCTCGCGGTGCGAACCCTGGTCGCGGTGCTCAGCGCGGACGGCGAGCTCGACTCCGAAGAACAAGATTTGCGGGCGCTGCTGGTGGCTTCGTTCGGTCTCTCGGACGAAGATGCTCGGCGGCTGCTGATCGAATCGCCTTATCCTCCCGAAGAGCTCGAGATCGACGGCGAGATCGATGCCAAGCTCGCCAAGGAGGTCATCCGCGGCGCTTGGCTCGCCGCCGCCGGTGACGGCATCGATCCTCGCGAGGAGCGGGTCGTCGCCACCATTGGTGCGAAGCTCGCCGTCCCCGCCGAGGAGATCGAGGCCGCGCGAACGGAAGCGCGCAGAGCGGTCGACGAGCAACGCGACGTCGGTGCCGCCATCGTGGATGCCATTCGCTACATTCTGGTGGACGAGCCCGAGCACGCGAGCGTGCTCGGAAAGGCGGCCGCTCGGCTCTTCTTGCCTCGTCGGCACCGGGTCGAACCTCTCTCCGCGCTCCAGCAGCAAAGCACGATCACGCTTGCCAACCGCTACCATCTCACCCGCAAGGGCCAAAGCGCGGTGCTGAGCGCGTCATGGCTGGCCGCGCTGCACACCGATCCTTCGCTTGCGCGGCGCATTCCCTTGCTGCTGCGCCACGAGGATGTCGCGCGCGACCTCAAGGCGGACGGGAGCGGAGCGTTCGTGCGCGAGAAGCTCGATCGGATCGTAGAAAGCCAGCTGCAGGTAGCAGCGCTGGCCGCGAGAGCAGGATGATGCAAGACAAAAAAATCGGTTTCGTGGGCGCCGGCAACATGGCCGGCGCGCTCATCAAAGGCTTGCTCCACTCGGGCACGGTGACCGCCGATCAGATTCTGGCGAGCGACGTGCGCGACGAGCGGCTCGCGGAGCTTGCCGACGAACACGGCATTGCGACGACGAAGGACAACGCGAAGCTGGCGGCATGGGCCGACGTCGTGGTGCTCGCGGTCAAGCCGCAGGTCATCGACAAAGTCATCGTGGCCATCGGCAAAGCGATCACCCCTCGGGCACTCGTCGTCTCCATCGCAGCAGGTGTTCCCATCGAGGCTCTCGAGGCCCGGTTGCCGCGCGACGCCCGCGT
>DASWDH010000379.1:0-9040 GCA_036395495.1 Polyangiaceae bacterium | reverse complement strand
CGAAGCCACCCTTCCGCAATCTCGAGGGGGACATGCCGATTGCCCAGATGGTAAGCGGCCATGGCCAACCTCAAAGGATCTTGCGCCTGCACCGTCGAAACGAGCTCACTGGCGGCGTGAATCGCGATCACGAGCCCATCGTCGGCGACCACCCTGTCGCCACCGCGAAGCACAGTTCCTCGCTCGAGAATGACCGATGCCGGCGTACCGTCGTCGAGCGTCGTTCGAAGACGGCTTCGGCAACGCTGATCGAAGGTGAGCGTCAGTGACTTCGTCGCGGCGGAATCTGGGGAAGCGCGTTTTCTTATCAGCATGGCAAGCTCATGATCAGAACAGGAAATAGCGTTGCGCCAGCGGAAGCACCGTGGCTGGCTCACAGGTGAGGAGCGCGCCGTCGGCCCGGACCTCGTACGTCTGAGCGTCGACTTCGATGTGCGGCAAATAATCGTTGTGCACCATGTTTCGCTTGCCGATCGTGCGGGTGCCTCGCACGGCGACGAGCCGCTTGGTCAGGCGGAGTCGCGAGCCGATGCCCGACTGTTCGGCGGCCTTGGAAACGAAGAGCACACTGGTCGCCGAGCAGGCGAGGCCCAACGCACCGAACATGGGACGGAAGTGGACCGGTTGCGGGGTGGGGATCGATGCGTTCGGATCGCCCATCGGTGCGGCGACGATGAGCCCACCCTTGATGATGACACTGGGCTTGACGCCGAAAAACGCGGGCCTCCACAACACGATATCGGCCAGCTTTCCCACTTCGATCGAACCGACCTCCTGGCTGATGCCATGGGTAATGGCGGGGTTGATCGTGTACTTGGCGACATAACGCTTGGCGCGGAAGTTGTCGTGACCTGCCCTATCGTCCGCCAGCGAGCCGCGCTGCGCCTTCATCTTGTGGGCCGTCTGCCAGGTGCGCACGATCACCTCACCGACACGTCCCATGGCCTGCGAGTCGGACGACAGCATGCTGAATGCGCCGAGGTCCTGCAGAATGTCTTCGGCCGCGATCGTTTCGCGGCGGATGCGCGATTCGGCAAAGGCCACGTCCTCGGCAATCGCGGGGTCGAGGTGGTGGCAGACCATGAGCATGTCGAGATGCTCGTCGATGGTGTTGATCGTGTAAGGACGCGTCGGGTTGGTCGACGAGGGGAGGACATGGGGCACGCCGCAAGCTTTGATGATATCGGGCGCATGCCCGCCGCCGGCGCCCTCGGTGTGGTACGTGTGAATCGTGCGCCCGCGAAACGCGGCGATCGTGTCTTCGACGAATCCAGATTCGTTGAGGGTGTCGGTGTGGATAGCCACCTGAACGTCGTGCGCGTCGGCGACGCCGAGACAACAGTCGATGGCCGCCGGCGTCGTGCCCCAATCTTCGTGCAGCTTGAGCCCCATCGTGCCCGCCACCACCTGCTCGACGAGCCCCTCTGGCCGGCTGGCATTGCCCTTCGCCAAAAAGCCGATGTTGACTGGGAGCGAGTCGGCCGCTTGTAACATCCGCGCGATGTTCCAGGGCCCCGGCGTACAGGTCGTGGCGTTGGTGCCCGCGGCGGGGCCGGTACCGCCACCGATCATCGTCGTGATGCCGGACATCAGCGCTTCTTCGCACTGCTGCGGACAAATGAAATGAATGTGGGCATCGATGCCGCCAGCCGTCGCAATACAACCCTCGCCGGCAATGATCTCGGTGCCGGGACCGATCACGATATCGACGCCCGGTTGCACATCGGGGTTGCCGGCTTTGCCGATACCGGCAATATGGCCATCTTTGATCGCGATATCCGCTTTGACGATACCCCAGTGGTCGAGCACGACGGCGTTGGTGATCACGGTATCGGCAACGCCGGCGCCCGCGCGCTGGCTCTGTCCCATGCCGTCGCGGATCACTTTCCCCCCGCCGAACTTCACCTCTTCGCCGAACACGGTGTGGTCACGCTCGACCTCGATGACCAAGCCGGTGTCGCCGAGACGGATGCGGTCCCCCACGCTCGGGCCGTACATCTCGGCGTAAGCACGTCGATCGATCCGGCTCATCGCCCGTCGCTCTTCTTTTCGGCATCTTCGGCACTGCTTCGCTCGAGCTCGCCCATGATTTGACCGCGAAAGCCTTGGACGATGCGCTCTCCGGCGTAGGCGACGAGCTCGACCTCGCGGCTCTGCCCCGGTTCGAAACGAACGGCGGTTCCCGCCGGTATGTTCAATCGATACCCCCGCGCCGCATCGCGATCGAAGACGAGCGCAGGATTGGTCTCGTAAAAGTGGTAGTGCGATCCCACTTGGATGGGCCGATCCCCGGTGTTCGCCACCGTCGTCTGGCGGGTGGGTCGGCCTTCGTTCAGCGGTACGACTCCTTCCTTGATTTCAAGAGCCCCGGGCGCCTTCGCACCCCCGCGGCCTGCGATCGGATGGTGCACGGTGACGAGCTTCGTTCCATCGGGGAAGGTGGCTTCGACCTGCACTTGCGCAATCATCTCCGCGACACCCTCCATCACGTCGTCGGGACCGAGCAGCTCGGTTCCGTACGTCATGAGCTCGGCGACGGTGCGACCTTCGCGAGCTCCTTCGAGGATCGCCGATGAAATGTAGGCGACCGCCTCCGGGTAGTTGAGTTTGAGACCTCGCGCCTTGCGGCGTTCGGCAAGAAGTCCTGCCGTGAAGAGAAGGAGTTTGTCCTTTTCGCGCGGCAACAAATCCATTTCGTCCTCCAGCAGCAAGCGAACGCGGTCAGGGTTGACGGGATGTCAGGTGAACCAGATGCGCGGCCAGCTCGCGGGCCGGCCCAGTAGTCCGGGACGAATCGCCGACCACACGCGAGCGAAGTGCTCGCGCGCACGCGCGGCGCTCGGACCCAGGTAGCGGCAACAAAGGACCGGGGGTTCGGCACCAAGCAGCGTCGAGCCAACGATCGCGCTTTCGCGGGCAGGCGGCTGGACCGCGCGCGCCAACGCGAGTGCGGCCGGAGAAGATGGCGTTGCGAAGAAGGTTCCGCTGGCCGGCTCGCCACCCAAGCCGAAATGGCCATCGAGGACCGGCGCTCCTCCGCCGTAGCGAGCACGTTCGATAGAGAGCGGCCGCCGGCCTGCGAATAGCTCGAAATGCGAACGGCACCAGCCCTTCGACAAGCATTCGCCGCTGGCCGGCCGCCCGAGGCAGAGAACGTCCCAGCCGATGAATCTGGCTCCCTCCGCGAGGACGACGCGCGTCGTGAGCGATACGCGTGCACCGTCGAAAATGATGTTCTCTTGCGGAAGCCATTCGAGCGCCCCGCCGGAGGCCACTGCCAGGCGTTGCACCTGCTCGGCCATTCGCCCATCGCTCCGGTAGCATTTGCCGGCCGCCGGAGTCGTACAAAGAGCATGGGCGCCGGACTCGACCTCGACGTCGATCGAAAGCCTGTCTCCCGGAGCAAGTCCACCGGGTGGATGAAGCACGTAGACGTGAGGCACTTCCGGTCCTTCGGGGTAGAAGGCGCGCTGCACGCGCAGTGGCCCGAAGTGCCGGCAGTGCGACAGGCGGCTGCCGCCGCTTGCACGCCGAAACTGCAGCTGCAAGCTCGCCTCCCATGTCGCACCAGCCTGCGCCGTGGGAGGCTTCTCATCCGCCGCTGCTTCGCTGTCATGTCTCATCGCCGAGGAAAGTGACCGGTCGTTCCCAGACGGCGAGGACGATGCAACCTTCCGGAGAATGCACGTCGTGTCGGCTACCGGGTGGATTGATGACGAGGGTTCCGGCAACGTGCGACCCGCGTTGGTCGACCTGGGACCCGGCGATGATCAAGATGTGCTCGTATCCCGCATGCAAGTGCATCGGTATGCGCGCTCCCGGACGATACCGCAGCAATGCGGCGGACGGCCCGTTCTCACCTCGGTCGTAGAGACGGTGAATCTCGACGCCATCACGGAACGGTTCCCACGGAATTTGGCTGCTCGTCGCCACCGTCATCAGGTTGCGAATGACGAGGGGGTTCTCCTTCAGCTCCGACACAAGACCTCCAGGACCGCCCCGCTCGGCGCGGTGCAGCCGACGATGCCCCCTTGGGCGCGAACCATGGCGAGCGTGGCCGCCTTGAACTCCGGGAAATAGCTCTCGGTCGCATCTTCGATGAGCAGGCACTCGTAGCCGCGGTCATTCGCCTCGCGCATCGTCGTCTGCACGCAGACCTCGGTCGTCACGCCGCACAAAAGCAGGTGGGTGATCCCCCGATCGCGCAGCAGGTCGTCGAAAGGAGTCGCGCAGAACGCTCCTTTTCCCGGCTTGCAAAGAACCAGCTCGCTCGGCTCCGGTCGGAGCTCGTCGACGAAATCGTTTCCCGCTTCGCCCAACACGAGAATTCGGCCCATCGGACCGAGATCGCCGATCTGCATGCCGACCCGCCCCCGCTTCTTTTTCGCCGGTGGACAATCGGAGAGGTCGGGCTTGTGCCCTTCCTTGGTGTGGATCACGGGCAGCCCGGTTTTGCGAAAGCCGGCGAGCAGCTTCTTCACCGTAGGCACGATCCGCTGGAGCGGTCCGACGTCGTTGCCAAGAGCAGCTCCGAAGCCCCCCGGCTCGAGAAAATCACGTTGCATGTCGATGACGACGAGAGCCACCCGCCCGCGATCGGACGGTAGGGCGAAGGGAAAGGGCGCCGCCGGAATGGAGAGCTCAGGCATGGCCGGCCATGTGTTGGCCGATCGTAGCGAGCTCGGCCTCGGCGATCGGCGATTGATGGACGATGCGGCCCTCACTCATCACCAGGATGCGATCGGAGAGCGCGAAGATCTCATCCAGATCGGCGCTGATCAACAGAACGGCACATCCTGCGTTGCGAGCCTCGAGGAGGCGCGTTCGAATCTCGGCCACCGCCGCGAAATCGAGACCGAAGCACGGATTGGCGGCAATGAGCACCTCCACGCGGCCGCTGAGCACACGAGCCAAGACAGCGCGCTGAACATTGCCGCCGGACAGCTGCGCGATGTTGGCGTCGACCGAGGGCGCCTGGACACGGAATTCGGAAATGAATCGACGGGCCATCCGCCGCAGAGCCCCGCGTAACACCCCCCAACGGGCGACCGTGTAGGGGGGGCGATCGTAGTTGCGGAACCCCATGTTCTCGGCAACCGACATCGTCGGAACGCACGCGTTGCGGAGTGGCTCCTCCGGAAGGCAGCGCACGCCGCGAAGGCGCATGAGCTCGCGCGTCGGACGATAGGCGGTGCCTCCCACGTCGATCGAGCCCGAGCCCAGCGAACGCTGGCCCGCCAACACCTCGACGAGCGCCTCCTGTCCATTGCCGGAAACGCCAGCGATGCCGACGATCTCGCCGGCGCGGACGTGCAGATCCAGGCCGCGCAGAACGGTCACTCCTTTGTCGTCCAAGGCCTCGAGTTTCTCGACAACCAGGCGGCTCTCGCCGGGCAGCTGCGCCTTTCGCGTGCTGTTCGCCTGGGGCGGCTGAGATCCCACCATCATCACCGCCAACTTGCCCGGATCGAGCTCGTTCACACGCCCCGAGCCCGCCGCCCGGCCGCGGCGGAGCACGGTGACCTCGTCGGCAAAGCTCATCACTTCACGAAATTTGTGCGTGATCATGAGAACGCTGAGGTCGATCCTCCTCGCCATCTCGCGCAGAAGGCCGAGCACTTCGTCGGCCTCGGAGGGCGTCAACACCGACGTCGGCTCGTCGAGGATCACGATCTTGCTGCCGAGGTAGAGCTGTTTCAAAATCTCGAGCTTTTGTTTTTCGCCCGCGGCGAGCGTGCGCACTTGCCGCAGCGGATCGATCTGGAAAGGCATGCGCCGCATGAACTCGCGGAGCTCTTGGTGCGCGCCATTCCAATCGACGAAGAACGGCAGCTTCGAGCGCGCGAGCACCAGGTTTTCGGCGACAGTCATGTTCTCGACCAGCGTGAAGTGCTGATAGACCATACCGATGCCGCAATCCTGCGCATCGCGCGGATTTTTGATTTTCACCTCCGAGCCTTCGAGCGAAAGGTGCCCCGAATCGGCGTGGTAGTAGCCCATGATGCACTTGACGAGGGTGCTCTTTCCGGCGCCATTTTCTCCGAGCAGCGCGTGAAAGGAACCGGGACGAAGCGTGAGCGATACGTTCTCGAGGGCGACAAGCGAGCCGAATCGTTTGCTCATGGCCGAGACGGCAAGCTCGGGCGGTGCACCCGAAGTCTGGATAGGAACGGGCCCCGAGCGTCTGCGCGCGCCGATTTCCGGCGCGATGGTCAACGGATTCGAAGTCATGCCAGCACCCGCACGAGCGCGCTCGACGTAGACACTGCGCCGAACACGCCGTTCTGCATCGTGATCATCTTGAGCGCGGCGACGTGATTGCCCACATCGGTGGCCGCGCAGCAGTCGGAGAGGAGGAGGCACTCGAAACCACGATCATTCGCCTCGCGCATGGTGGTGTGCACGCAGACGTCGGTCGTAATACCGGTCAAAATGAGATTGCGGATACCTCGTTGACGCAGAATGAGCTCGAGATCCGTCGCGCAGAACGAGCCCTTACCCGGCTTGTCGATGATCGGCTCTCCGGGCATCGGTCGGAGCTCGGGAATGATCTCCCAGCCGGGTTCGCCTCGCACGAGCACCCGACCGCACGGGCCTTTATCGCCTATGCCGATCCCGCTGCTCTTTCCGTCTTGCGTCTGCCGAGAACGCCACAGTTTGTTCGCCGGCAAATCGGAAAGGTCCGGACGATGCCCTTCGCGGGTGTGCATCACGTGGAAATGGCCGGCCCGCATCGTCTCGAGCACCCGCGAAATGGGGTTGATGCAAGCTCGCGTGAGCGAGATGTCGTAGCCGAGCAAATCGATGTACCCGCCTTTACCGCAGAAGTCGGTTTGCATGTCGATGACCAAAAGGGCGGTGTTCTGCCCACGCAGATCGCCGTCGAAGGGCCATGCATAGGGGTTGGCAGCAATGCGGTTCATGGGATTCCTCGGCGATTCATCGGGCCACCGTGAGCTCGGCGGGTTGCCCTGGGAGCGTCCGCGTGGCGGAGCTTGTGGCGGTCATGATGGCGAGCGTGACGACGTAAGGCGCTGCGTTGAACAAGTAATAACCGGAGGTGATCCCCACCGATTGCAACGCCGGCCCGAGGGCGCTCGCGGCGCCGAAGAGAATCGAGGCGTAGAGACAACGGATGGGGTCCCAACGCGCGAAGATCACGAGGGCAACGGCCATCAAGCCTTGCCCGCTCGACAGCCCCTCGTTCCAGCTGCCCGGATAGAACAACGAGAGGAAGGAGCCACCGATCCCGGCGAGAAAGCCGCCCACCATGGTCGCCACGAGCCGAACCCGATTGACGTCGTAACCCATGGCGCGTGCCGCATCGGCGCTCTCGCCCACGGTGCGAAGGACGAGCCCCCAGCGCGTCACCTTCAGCGACCAAGCTACCAAAGGGGCGAGCACGAGCCCGAGCAAAAACAGCGCGTTCACTTGCATGGCCGAGCGCACCTGCTCGATGCGACTCCAGAATCCGAACTCGATAGCCGGCAAATGGGCGGCAACCGGTTTGATGAAGGGTTTGCCGAGGAAGAAAGCCAATCCCGTTCCGAAGAGCATGAGTGCGATGCCGACCGCGATGTCATTGACGCGCGGCTTCGAGCAAAGCCAGGCGTGCAGCGATCCCAGCAGGGCCCCGATCGCTCCGGCGACCAGGACGCCGAGCCATGGCGACCCACTCAGGTAGGAGACGCCATAGGCGCTCATGGCGCCCATGACCAGCGTTCCCTCGAGACCGAGGTTCACGCGGCCGCTTTTTTCGGTGAGACACTCCCCCAGACTCACGAATAGAAACGGAGTGCCGATCCGGATCGCGCCCGCCGCGACGGCGAGGGGTACACCCCAAAACCCCAGCGCATCCACTCGTCCGTCCATCAGCCCATCACCGCAGGCGGGTCGAAGGCCGCGCCGACCTGGTCGATCGGCGCTACGCCCGGGTCGAGCGAAGGCGGGGCCGGCGGCACCGGTAGAGGTTCGAACATCTTGTAACGTCCGTAGAGCGTCTCGCTTGCCAAGATGACGACGAATAGGATCCCCTGCAGCACGCTCACCGTCGCATCGGGCAGGTTGTCGATTCGCTGGATGAGCCCGCTGCTCGCACCGATGCCGCCGAGCAAGATCGCGACCGGGATGATCGCGAGCGGGTTGTGTCGAGCGATGAACGCCACGAGAATCCCGCTGTATCCATAGCCCGCCACGAGGGATGCATTGGCCTTGCCGTGGATCGCGGCAATCTCGACCATCCCTGCCAGGCCCGCCGCGCCTCCGGCGAGAAAGCAGGCCGTGACGATCATTCTCTTCACGGGCAGTCCGCTGAGCTGCGCCGCTCGAGCGTTGCCGCCAATCATCGATGCGCCGAATCCGAAAACCGTGTGCTGCATGAACACATAAGCGAAGAGACAAGCGACGACACCGTAGACGAGTCCCCAGTGCACATCGAGGCCCGGAATACTCCCCAGCATGTTGGCGGTTCCAATATGCGTCGTGGAGGGCTTGTTGAGGCTCGTCGGGTCGCGCAGGGGACCTTCCACGAAATGGTTCATGAGCGCGATGGCGACATACGATAGGAGCAGGCTGCTGATGGTCTCGTTGACGCCTCGATGCACGCGTAGTCCGGCGGCCAGCGCGATCCAGGCGCCGCCCACCACGAAGCCGGCGACGAACATGGCCATGAGGATCGCGACGGGCGATGCGCCGGGCATAGCGAGGCCGGCCACCGCGGCGGCGAGCCCGCCGGCGACCACGGCGCCCTCGCCGCCGATGATGATGAGCCCCAGACGAGCAGGCAAAGCGGTGCACAGCGCCGTGAGCATGAGAGGCGCGGCGCGCTGCAACGTATTCTGAAACGAAAAGGCGCTTCCGAACGAGCCGCGGTACATTTGATAATAGACGTCGAAGGGATCGGCCCCGGCCACCGCGACGAAAAGGCCGAACAGCGCGAGCGAGACGAGAACGGCGGCCGAGCGGATAACCAGAACTTCGACGACGGACATCGCGCGTGCGCTCGTTCGTACCGCTCCGAGCACGCCGCCGCTGCCGACGG
>DASWDH010000378.1:0-2803 GCA_036395495.1 Polyangiaceae bacterium | reverse complement strand
CACCTGTTTAGGTGGTGGTTCGGCGCCGCGGTGGGACTCGTGCACGGGGCCTTCGTGCTCGTTGTCGCGATGCCCGTGCTGCCGGGCATGCATCCCCGGATGGCGAGCGAGATCCGCGGCCCCACGGTCGTCCGGCAGCTCGAACCGCCTGGCTTCCTTGGCCTCAACTACGGAGTGCGGACGCCCATCTCGGCCCTCGTCGCCCACGTCGTGTTCGGAATCATCCTCGCGATTTTCTACTCGCCAGCTTGAGCCGCGTCGGCAGAGGCGCGGTGGTGAGCATTCAGCTGTCGAGACTTTGCTCGCGGAGGGCTCGCCTCGCGACACTCGGAGTGCGCCATTGGACGAATGCCCAACTTGCAACGCCGATGCAGTGGTGTCAGCTAAGAAAGAAGTTGCACACGTTCGTCGGCGAGCGAGCTCAGCGGATGCGCCGCTCGAGCTCGACACGAGGTGAAGCATGCTGGACACCATGAGAATTCTCGTGGTCGAGGACGATGCGGATATCCGCAATGACCTCTGCGATCTTCTTCGAGGACTGGGTCTTTTCGTCGAAGATGCGACCGATGCACGAAGCGCGGTCGAGCTGCTCCGCCAGGGCGGACGTGCCACGGTCGTGCTGTTGGACCCGCTCCTTGCGAATCTCGAGCGGGAACAGCTTCGCGAGATATGGGCACTTTCCATTGCGACGCTGACCATTCCAGTCGCCATCGACGAGGTCTGCGATGGCGCGCGTCCCACAGCCATTCGTCGGGCGGCTATCCACTACGGCATCGTCGTCGAAGCTCTGCGAGAAGAGCTTCGCAAATGGCGCACGCCCACCGAGCTTCACTCGGGGGCCATCACTTACCAACTCGCTCGTCAACCCAGTAGGCCGGGTTGATCTAGGTAGTCGCTTCTCGTGCCGGGCTCCGGTCTAACCGTGGGCGCGGGTTTCGCTTACCACCTTTGGGGCATCATGATGGTCTGGCCCGCCGCTCTCCTGGCGGCGTCGGCATCCTGTGGCTCGGCCGAACGACCTGCGGGGCTGGGTCGAACGTCGGACACGCACCAACGAGCGCAACATCTGGGCTCAAGATCGTCGTCCTAATGAGGCATCTAAAAGTAGACACGCGAGCTGCTTCGGCCACCGACAAGCCCCAACGGAGTCCTTCCGGTTCGGGGAAGATCGCATTCATTGCCAGTCAGGTCGTCGGTCGGCGAGGCCGCATCGTCGGGATCGACGTGAACAACGAGATGCTGCCGCTGGCGCGCAAGAGCGCTCCCGAAGTGGCGCGGCGGATCGGGTATGCCAACGTGCAATTTCGGAAGGGGCCCATTCACCGTGTCACAACGGAAGCCAATGGCGCTTGCTGCACCACTGCGGACGGGGGGTGCTGCTGATGGTCGCCGCAAGACATCTGCCGATCGGGCAACGAACGGAGCCTGATTTCGCGCAGGCGCTCGGTGCGCATGGTCTTGCTCCGCTGCGCCGAGGGCGGGTCCGAACGCTTCAAGTGAACGTTGGAAAGCTCTGCAACATGGCGTGCCACCATTGTCACGTCGATGCAGGACCGAAGCGCACCGAGATCATGCCGCAGGATGTCGCGCTACGCGTGATGGAGGTCCTCGCCAAGAACCCCGAGATCGAGCTGCTCGATCTCACCGGAGGGGCGCCCGAGCTCAATCCCAACTTCCGCACGTTGGTGACCGAAGCGCGCCGCCTCGGTCGGCGCGTGATTGACCGCTGCAATCTGAGCGTCCTGTTCGAGCCTGGAATGTTCGACCTGCCCGAGTTTCTTGCCCGTCACGAAGTGACGATCGTGGCGAGCCTGCCATGTTACCAGCAGAAGAACGTCGACCAGCAGCGAGGCAGAGGAGCCTTCGACAAGAGCATCGAGGCGCTGCTGGCGCTGAACGCGATCGGGTACGGGCAGCCCGACTCGCCTCTCACCCTCGACCTCGTTTACAACGCCGTGGGGGCTTTCCTGCCCCCGATGCAAGACACGCTCGAGGCCCGCTACAAAGCGGAGCTCGCGCGCGCGTTCGACATTCGTTTCCATCGCCTGCTCACCATCACCAACATGCCGATCAAACGCTTCGCCCAGTTCCTCGAGCGCGAAGGCAGGTACGAGGCGTACATGTCGCTGCTCGTCAATCATTTCAATCCCCGAACATGCGACGGTCTCATGTGCCGCTCGCTCGTCAGCGTCGGGTGGGACGGGACGCTCTACGATTGCGATTTCAATCAAATGCTCGAGCTTCCGCTCGGCGCCGCCCGCGAGGAGGCCATCCACACGATCTCGGACGTGGACGACCTCGGGCTGCTCGAAGGGCGACCCGTTGCGGTAGCCAGCCATTGTTTCGGGTGCACAGCGGGCTCCGGATCGAGCTGCTCCGGGGCCATTTCATGAGGGACCCATCGTGAACGGCGTGATCCCCGTTGTTTTGCTCGGCTGGCATTGCCGCCGATGAACGTCGCGTTCGGGTAGACTCCCACCTTCGCACGACCAATCGCCGCGTGTTCGCCGCTGGCGACATCGCGCCCGCTCACAAGTTCACGCACGCGGCCGACGCGCTCGCTGCGCGCCTGGCTTCGAATGCGAGATCGAAGACTGTCCGGGACAGGTCGAGCGGTGTTCGATCACCCTATTCACCTGCGGAAGTCCATGCAGGCTAGAGCGATGCGCCGGCCTGGATGCGGCCTTCGGCGATCGCTTGCACGTAAGGTGGGGTCTCTCCGCGTGACAACGCATGGATGTCCAAACGCATCGTGGTCGCGTCGGGGTAGCGCTGCATCTTCGAAAAAGCGAGCGCGCGATCG
>DASWDH010000377.1:0-7889 GCA_036395495.1 Polyangiaceae bacterium | reverse complement strand
GGGCGCGCCTGGAGGAGCTCTTGGGCCACAGAACCGCGCAGCTGGACGAAGCGCGGCGGGACCTGCGCACGACCCGCGCCGTCTTGCGGAGCCACTTCGGTTACCAGGGGCTCGTCGGCACGAGCGCCGCCATGCGCAAGGTGTACGCTCTCGTCGATCGCATCAAGGACGCCGATGTCCCCGTTCTCATCACCGGCGAGAGCGGGACGGGCAAAGAGATCGTCGCGCGAGCGATCCATAACGCGGGCCGCCGCGCAAAAGGACCTTTCACCGGGATCAACTGCAGCGCCATCCCCGAGCACCTTCTGGAGAGCGAGCTCTTCGGGCATGTGCGCGGCGCCTTCACCGGAGCCGATCGCGAGCACAAAGGACTCTTCCGCGAGGCGGACAACGGAACGCTGCTCTTGGACGAAATCGGCGAGATGCCGAAAAAGATGCAAGCGGGGCTGCTCCGGGTCCTGCAGGAGAAAGTCATTCGTCCGGTCGGTGGCTCCAAAGAACAGCCCGTCGATGTGCGACTCATCGCGGCGACCAACCGCGACCTCGGCGCGATGGTCGAGCAGTCCGCTTTTCGCGAGGACCTCTACTATCGACTTCACGTCGTCGAGGTGCACCTTCCCACCCTGCGCGACAGGCTCGACGACGTGCCCATCCTCATCGATCACTTCTTGAAGATCTTCGCCGCGCGTTTCCGGCGCGACAAAAAAACGGTGTCGCGTGAGGCGCTGCGCAAGCTCTCGAACTACACCTGGCCGGGCAACGTACGACAGCTCGAAAACGTTCTGCTCAATGCCTGGGTTCTCAGCGATCGCCCCGAGCTTCTGCCCGACGACTTCGATCTGCCCGCCCCGGGCCGCAGATCGGGCCTCGCCATCGAGCCGCCTCGCTCGACGCCGCGCGCACCCCCGTCCAGTCCACGCGCCCCGCCATCGCGCGTTCCGCCATCGCGGTCGCCCAATTCCCCCGCCCCGAGCACGCGCACGCCGAACTCTCGCGCCCCGAGCTCGAAGAAGAGCGGCCCCACCTCGCGCGGGCGCAAGTCGCAAGACATCAAAGAGCGCCCGGTGAGCGAAAAAGAGCGCATCGTCGGCGCGCTGCAGGCCTGCAACTGGAACCGCGTCAAGGCGGCCCAGATGATGGGCCTCCCCCGCCGCACGTTTTACCGCAGGCTCAAGCAATACGGCATTCAGTAGGCCTTCCGAGAAGGGTTTCTCAGCCGCCGTCGCTGCTGCCCGTACTTCCGCCGGCTCCGGTCGAGCCACCACCCTTCTCGGTGATGACGCTCCGGATCCAGCTGAGAACGCATGCCGTATCCGCCGCGGTCAACAAAGGGGGGAGTTGCGGCATCAAGGTGCCGCACGGCTGCGGCATCTTCGTTTTCGTCAAGATGAGGCTCGCTTCGGGGTTTTGGCTATCGATCAACTTGTACGCGCCCGCCATACAGGCCATCGCGAAACCAGCATTGGACTTGTCGACGAACGTCACCGCGTTCGCCCCAACCGAACTAGCGGTTAAAAGGAGATCGGCCGAAGCGGGTGCGCCTTCGCCGTGGCACCCCAGGGTGGCGCACTTGTTGGTCACCACGATATTGGCCATACACGGGTCGATCGAGGAGCCCCCAGCCGTCCCCGTCGAGCTAGGCGAAGCATCGAAGAACCTGTCCGGATCTTCGAGCTGTCCCGCGCACCCTACGGCGAGCCCCAACGCCGCCGCGATCGAGACCGATGAATGCCTGATTCGAGCCGCCCGTCCGCTGGACGGCGATACATCAGCCGCCATCGCTCCCGGTGCTTCCGCCCGCTCCGCCAGAGCCGGTCGAGCCGGTACCCACGCCGGGTATGCTCTTGATCCACCGCAGGACGCAGGCTTTATCGGTGTCCGTGAATGTGCCGATGATCGGCATCTTGCCGCCACACGGAGGCGTCGCCTGCAGCTTGGTGTAGATGAGGCTCTGCTCCGGTGCCTTGGAATCGACGAGCTTGAAATTGAACATCGGAGGCGTGCAGCTGCCCGCCACCATCGGGTCGCCTTTGTTCGGCGCATCGACGAGCGCGGCGTAATTGGTGGTCAGCACCTCCGTTGCGAGGGAGAGCCCAGCTCCGAGAGTGGCGCCCGAGTGGCAACCGAGGGTCTGGCACGACTTCATCGACGTCAGAACACAGGAATCCACGCCGCTGCCGGATCCTCCCACTCCGGTCGAGCTGCCTCCCGATGTCAGGGTCGTGAAATCATCGGGATTGGCGAGCTGCCCCGCGCATCCGGCAATGAGGGGCAACGCAAAGCAAACTGACAAGCAACCGAAAACCATTTTGTTCATGATGCTGACCGTTCTTGAAATCCTAGAAGAGGGCGGCAATGGAGACGTCACCGACGACATACTGATCGAGCGCTCCACCCGCAACCCAGTAATCGCCGGGAACGGGATTCAGCGTCGAGAAGATGCGCGTATAGGTAGCCGTGCCCCGTAGCTCGAGCATCGGCGTCAGGGCATAGGAGCCGCCCACCTTGACGTCGACGCCGCCGATGGTCGCGCGCGGGAACTTCTCGCCGAACTGTCCCGACGAAAGGATGTACATGTAGCCGGCGCTGGCGAGGAACGCGGCCTTGTCGAACGGAAGACGCGCGTCGGCGCCGCCGCGCACGTACTTGTAGTGGACGCCGGGCACGTCGTAAACGACGGGGTCATCGCCGGTGAAGGCAAAGTTCCAATCGCCGTACGTTCCCTCGAGGCCGATCTGCGGAGCATCCGCCTTGTCGCCCGCGAGAATGCGGCCGCGCAGGCCGACCGAGTAACGCGTCCAGGATCCGGTCGCCGAGTGGCTCCCGTCTTTGGTCTTGGACTCGAAGGGCAAGGCGGTGGCGAAGCGGCCGACCAACCCGATGTCCTTGGCGACCGGCGTCCTGCTGGTCGCGAGCGGATAGAATTGTAGGCCGACCGATGCCAACAGGATGGTGGGCGCTAGATAGGCGCGAAGACCGCCGTACATCGGCTGGTTGTATTCCATCCGGCGGTACCCGAGCTCAGGGCCAGCCTCGATGAGGACCATGGCGTTGTTGTAGTTGAGCGGCCCGCGTTTCTTTTCGACCACGTCCCTGTCGGTGGAAGATGAACTCGTCGCCTCGACGGCCGGCGACTCCTCGGTCTCTTCTTTCTTGGCCGTCTTGCCTGGCTTGTCGGCGGCAGGCTCCGGCTCATCTGCCGCGGGCGGGGCCGAGTTGAGCTCCTGCAGCGGCACGGCGAGGAGCGGCGAGAGCTGCGCCGGCGCCCTCTCTCCCTTGGCCAGCGCGACATTCTCCTCGATCATCGGCTCGGCTTGGCCGCGGACGATCAGCACGACGCGGATCTCGCGCGCGCCGCCTTTCCCGACCCGCTTCGCGCGGGCGGAAAGGGCGGCGGCTACGCCGACCTGTTTCAGCGCCTTGCGCACGCTGACCAGCGTCTGTTTGCGTGTCCTCGGATTGGCCAATGCATCGGCCAACGACCCCCGAACGCCCTGGCTGGCGATGGCCGCGTTCAATTCGTTCGGGTCCTGCACCTGCGTCCCTTGTGGAATCGACTCGCTGACTTCCTTGCGCACGTACTCGATGTCTGCGCCTTCGACTATGACCACGATACCTTTGGACTTTTGCGGAGCTGCGAAGGCGAAAGTTGCCAGGAGCAGCCACGCGAGCGTCGCGAGCCAAGTTACTGTCTTGATCATTGATACAACCCTCTCGAGGACCGGCGCACAGTGAAGCACACCGTGGACAAAATGATAAATGCCATATTGCTGCTATTTCAGCTCACGGATTTTTCATAGTACCTTCGCGCTGAAGAATTCCTTTCTCAACGAAGCCTTCGGCCCGCCTACGCTTCCTTCAATAGGACGCGCAACGCGGCAAATCCGGCTCACCAGATTCCGCGGCGACGAGATTCAACTTATCCCGAACTGCCTCAGTTTCTTGTGCAAACCTTCGCGCGTGATGCCGAGCGTTTTTGCCGCGCTCGTTTTGTTGTGGTTGTGCTCGCGTAGCGCCTCGAGAAGAACGTACTTCTCCACGGTATCCATCATCTCGCGCAAGGTCCCCTTCGACGCGCCCGAGCGGGCGATCACCCCTTCGACTTGCCGAATCCGAGCCGACAAGAGCTCCTTGGTAACGAGCCCATTGTCCTCGAGCTCGATGACCACCCGCTGCATTTCATTTTGCAGCTCGCGCACGTTGCCCGGCCAGTCGTAGGCCATGAGAAGCTCGGTGGCTTGCTGCGTGAACCCCCCCACCGCCCTGCCGAACTCGGCGCCGTAGCGTTTCAAGAAAGCCGAGGCGAGAAGGGGAATGTCGTCGCGGCGCTCGCGCAACGGGGGCACCCGCAAGGGGAAAACTTTCAGGCGGTAGTAGAGGTCCTCGCGAAAGCGGCCGGCGGCGACCTCCTTTTCGAGATTTCGGTTGGAGGCGGCCACGATGCGGACATTCACGATCTTGGGGTGTGTCGCGCCGACGGGGCGCACCTCGCCTTCCTGCAAGACGCGGAGCAGCTTCGACTGCAGCGGCGGGGGCATCTCGGTGACTTCGTCGAGAAACAACGTTCCGCCGTCGGCAATCTCGAACAGCCCCTTCTTCTCGTCGGTCGCACCGGTGAATGCGCCGCGCTTGTGCCCGAACAGCTCGCTTTCCAGCAGATTTTCGGGCAGGGCGGCGCAGTTCTGGGTGACGAAGAGCCGATCGCGGCGGCGCGAACGGTAGTGGAGGGCGGAAGCGATGAGCTCCTTACCGGTACCCGTTTCCCCCTCGATCAGGACGGTGACTCGCGTCTCGGCCACCTTGTCGAGCTGGGAGAGGAGGGTGAGCATCGGCTGACTGTTGCCCAAGATCGGTTGCCCAGCGGTCTGCCGCTTCTCCTCGCGGCTCTTGAGGAAGGTGTTTTCCTTCTTGAGCCGCTCCTCCGCGGTGACCAGCCTTTGGATGAGCCTTGCGCCGGCAATGGCCAGCGAGGCGTTGGCGGCGAGCACGGTGAGAACCTCGACGTCTTCCTGGCTCAGCATCGCGGGCGCGTCGCGATTGTCGACCTGAACGACCCCGAGGATGTCATCGCCCTTCCAGAGCGGGACGCCGATGGTGCTGCGAATCGAGGCTCCCAGGAGCGACTCGCTCTGACCGACGTCGCGCGGCGCGTCGGCGGCAAGCACGGCGGCGCGCTCGCCGACGACCTTGCGGAACACGCTGCGCGCCACCGGCACTGGTCCGGCGGGGGCGGTGCCCTGGCCGCTGGCGGAGCGGACTCGGGTCATCACCGGCACGTACGCACCGCTCGGCTCATCGACATCGCGCAGCACGATGGTCACGTGCGTGCCGCGGGGCACCAGCGCAAAGACGGCATCCGATACGGCAACCAGCGTCTCGTCGAGGCTCGTCGCCGCGCCGATTTTTTTCTGCACCCGGTAAAGCGCGGAAAGGCTGCGCGGATTTTCCTCGACCCCCGCCGAGATGCGGCCGAGATCCTCGATCTTGCGGACAGCGACGACCCTGGCTTCGTCGCGATCGTCTTGCAGCGTTACGTCGATGTAGGTGACTTGATCGCCGGAGCCGAGCTCGATGACGTCACCGTTCTCGAGCGCCGCCTGGAAGGCGGAGTCCTCGCCGAGAACGATGCGGGTCGCGCCGCGCACCAACGAGGTGCCGTTGGTGGAGCGGAGGTCTTCCAGCGTCGCCGCCGGGCCGAGGGCGATACGGGCGTGCTCGGCCGAGACGTGCGAATCATCGATCACCAGGTCGTTGGTGGGGGCTCGACCGATGCGAACGCCGTCCCCTTCTGCGACGAACGAACGCCCCGCGCCCGCTCCTGTCCGGACTGCCAGCCGAAGCATCTTGGGGTAAGGATCTAACGGGCGCGCAGTCGGTAGACGACCTGTTTCACCGGCGCATCCGCTTGCATCATGTTCTTGTCGTCTTTGGCTTTGTTC
The DNA here is from genome assembly GCA_036395495.1 of Polyangiaceae bacterium. Lineage (GTDB taxonomy): Bacteria > Myxococcota_A > Polyangia > Polyangiales > Polyangiaceae > DASWDH01. The sequence goes on along the minus strand of DASWDH010000377.1, from coordinate 1,950 downwards.
TCGTCCACGATCTTCTGCAGAGCATCGGCAACGGAAGCCGGCTCCTTCTGGGTGAGGTGGTCGATGGCCGAGGCAGCGGTGAACCGCACGGCGGCGTTCTTCACCTTGGGGAGCTGCTTCACGATTTCCATGCTGGTCCCGGCATTGCCCAAGATACCCAGCATGTAGGCGGCCTTGATGCCGATGAACTGCGTCTTCTCTTCCTGCGCCGCCGGTTCTTGGATCTTCGAGAGGTAGCAACCGACGTTGTCGCCGCATCCATGGACGACGTCGGCGGCGAGCTTCCACGCATCCTTTTCGATCGGCGTCCCTTCTTTGTCGACGACGCCTTTGACCTCGCCGGCCTGGCCCTTGTTCATCAGTTTGATGGCGGTGACCAGAGCGGCGATCTGAACGGCGTTCTTCTCGTTTTCGCCTCCCTTGGCGCCGGAGATCTGTTTGAGGCACCAGCCGACGAGCTGTGAGTCGTAAAAGTGCGCGGCAGCTTCCATCAGCTCGGCGCGGGCATTCTGACCGCCGGGCGGCATGAGCGCGGTGGGACTCACTTTTTCGAACGCCGACTGGAAGGCCCTCTCGATTTCCGGTTTGGTGGGCAGTTTGGTGAGCTCGCGCGCGATGATCGCGCGCGAGACGTCGGAATCGGCCCCGTCGAGCGCCTGCATCATCGGACCCGCCGCCTCGGGTCGACCGATCGCCCCGAGCACGACGGCCGAGGCCCTCACATACGACTTGGCTTCTTCGGGGCTGCCGCCGGAAACCGACTTCGCGTACTCGACGAGCTCGGGATCCTTGCCGGCAAGCGCGCCCAAAAGGACGGGCATCGCTTCTTTTCCGACCTTGATGAGAGCCACCGAAGCGGTCTGCGCGAAATCGGCCTTGCTCGGCGTCATCACCACTTTGAGGAGCGGCTTGACCGCGGTCACATCTTTGAGCTCACCGAGAATCTCCGCCGCCGTCGTTTGCCAGAACTGTTCGTTCTGGTAGGCGGCAACTTTGCCGGCATCGCCCGCCCCCGAGGGCTTCTCGACTTTGCGATTGAGTCGCTCGAGCATCAGCGACTTCCAGCTCGGGCTCGCAAGCTGAACCATCGCGTCGTGCACGTTCTTGTAAGCCTGCGAGCCCTTTTGCGTGCCCGCCTCGAGCTTGGCGAAAGCTTGACCGAGGGCGGTGGCTCCTTCCTCGAGCTTCGTCGCGCCGATCGCCGGGGCGGCCCAGCGAACGTCCTCTTCCGAGGCTCCCTTTCCATCGGCGAACGCCGAGCAGGCCTTGATCCACGCCGCCTTGGCGCGGGTGTCGCGCGTGTCGCTCAAGAATTTGATGAGCTCGACCCGGGTGCGATCGTCGAGCTGACCGTCCACGTACGTCTTCGACAGAGGGTCGACGATCTTGTCGAGCAGCGCCTTCACGTTGGGGTCGTTGCGGTCCTTGTTGGCGCGGGTCATCGAATCTTCGAAGAACTGCATGAGCCTCTTGATCGCGGCGGGCCGCTGAATGGGATCGTTCAGCTTTTTCACCCACGTTTCAGGCGCATTCTCGTCCTGACAGCCGACCGTTCCCACCGCCACAGCCGACAAAGCCGCGAAGCTCGCGGACGTGAACAAGAGGGCACGAAGCAGCGGGGCAATCGTTCCGGCAGATCGAATCATGGAGTCACCTCCCCAACGGGTACGTGAAGAACTACGACGCGAGCTCGCCCCCTGGCGAGCGAACTCGATGCGCGCAACTGAGCCGAAAAACCAAGGCCCTTCGAAAAGTTACGCCGCTCTTCGCCGCGCTGTCAACGCGACTCGCATGGGCGACATGTATGTCCGGGTGCGAGCGGGTTTCGCGTCGAGTGACTTGGCCTTGCCGGGTGTCGCTTCGTCATCCGATGATCATGGCTTCGCTGAGAAGACGCCCCTCACGAAAACGGCGCAGATTCCAGCGCTCGAACATGGGTAGCTCCGTCTT
>DASWDH010000376.1:0-17305 GCA_036395495.1 Polyangiaceae bacterium | reverse complement strand
GCCACCAAATCGGATCGCGATGCTCGCATGAATCCCGGCGACGAGGTTCTCTTGCGCATGGTCGATCTGGCGACGAGAGCGAGCGATGACGCGAGCTGGCAGGGCCTCGCCGAGGAGGCCGAACGGGCTCGCCTGCAACCCTATGAGCTGGTGGAGCTGCTCGAAGCGCGCGCCCGCGCTGCTCACGCACGGGGCGAACGCGCCCGCGCCCGCGCGTTTCTGGAGGAAGCGCTCGCCATTGCCCAACGATCCGCGAGCTCCGTCGCCGATCGCGTGGCGAGAACCCTAGGGCAACTCGTGCTCGACTGAACAGTGCTACCCGCAGGTCACCTGGGCGTAGAGGCGCTTGGCGGTTCCCGAGCAGGGATCGCCTCCAAAGGTGACGCTGTCTGCGCTGACGCTGCACGATTGCTTGCCCACGCACCTGCTCGCCACCACCGAGGCCGAGCTCGATGCGTGGCAGGTCCCCTTGGTGAAGCTTCCGCAAATGCCGCCCGGCGTTCCGTAGCTGGCGAAAACGACGCTCTTGATCGTCGCGCCGTTGGCGCAGGCGAACGAGAGGCTGGAGCTTTCGCGAGCCGTCGCGCACGTCGACGGGGCACGCCACACGGTGACCGTTTGCAGATTGCCCCAGCAGGCCGAGTAGCCGACGGGCCAGCCGCCCTGCCGAGGGATGGTCGACGGCGCGTCGCAGAAGTCCTTGCACAGATGCGGCGCCCCATCGATTTCTTTGTAGGGGACGTTGCTCTGATTCACGCCGAGGCGGCCGGGAACGACACCGCGGTCCCAATCGCGGCCGTTACAGTAATAGGTGAGCGGCGGGCTCACGAAAATGTTGCCGAAGAACGTACCCTCTTGCAGCGGGTACCTCGCGTCCAGGTTATATCCAACGCCCCGCGCGTCGGACACGATCCATAGCGGGACGTGCACGCCGGCGGAGTTGATGTGCGCCATGATGCACGCCGATACGTAGCGCTGACAGGGGGCGTCGCACCGTCCGCTCTCCCACATTGCGCCGAATCCGAGCGAACCGGAGAAGGTATAATACTTACCGGTTTGATCCTGTTTGGTGATGGTGTGTCCCGCGGGCAGCGCGCATTTCACCAGATAGGAAACGGTCGTGCGCCCCACCGACGTCGACATGAGACCATTGATGCCGGCCGCCGTGTTGGCGGAGGCGAGGCCGTTCATCGTGGATAGGCCGTTCATCGTCGACAGGCCATTCATCGTCGACAGGCCATTGATCGTCGACAAGCCGTTGTCCGAGACGAGCATCTCGTGGCTCGGGTCGATGTCATCGTCGGTAGCTAAGTCTTGAGGGAACGCGCTTCCCGCCGAGCATCCGCCGAGCACCAGCGCGAGAGCCGCCGCCCATGCAGCCATCGATCGCGCATTCGCTCTGTCTACTGCCGTCATGCTTCCGCTCCCTCGGTGCAGCCTCCGCAGGCTGTTTGCTTTCCCCCCCCTTTGCCTACTTTATCGTCCGCGAGCGCTGGACCTTCCCAGGAATATCTTTTTTTGCGCGAAATGCACCTCAGTGCCAATGCTTCGCGACATCCAGGCGAAACATGCGAGCGGGGAAATCGGGTCCAACGCTGCTGATGTACTGTACCTTCGGCGCGGCCACTGTTGCACCTGTTGTAGATGGCGCAACGGTGTCGACGTTTGGCGACAATCCACCTACATGCAACGCCAAGTGGCGTCTTTCGCGCCCCATCATTCTCGGCCCGCCTGCCTTGTCTCATGTGTGTCGCATGACTCGGCGCGGCCTTCGGCCCGCCTGCGTTTTGCGTTACTCGGCGCGGCCTTCGGCCCGCCTGCGTTTTGCGTTACTCGGCGCGGACTTCGGCCCCGCCTGCGTTTTGCGTTACTCGGCGCGGACTTCGGCCCGCCTGCGTGTGTCGATAATCAAGGATTATCGCAGAGTGCCGTTCAAACGACTCGTGGCGTCCCGCTGGAAGACCCCTATCCGCAAGATGGCCCCAGCAAACATGACGCCTCGCGAAAGGATGGAAGTGTCGGACGACGAGTTCGAAGGACGTACAGGTGTGCGCGAGCAGCTTCTTCCCGAACCGATGCGGTTCGGGAAGATGGTCGGGCATTCAGCTTCGATGGGCTTGCTCTTCGAGCTTCTCCAGCGCGCCGCGATGAACGATGCGACGGTATTGATCGAAGGAGAGACCGGCACCGGCAAGGAGGCCATGGCAGAAGCGATTCACCATGAAAGCCTGCGACACAGCGGTCCTTTCGTGGTCGTCGACTGCGGGGCGATGCCGCCCGATCTGCTCGAAACCGAGCTATTCGGGCACGAGGGGGGCGCTTCACGAGGTGGCGCACCGCGACAAAGTGCGTTCGAAGCCGCATCGCGAGGCACTATCTTCCTCGATGAGATCGCCGAGCTCAGGCTCGATCTGCAGACCAAGCTCTGGCGGGTGCTCGACCGAGGGCAGGTCAAGCGGGTCGGCGCAACCACTTACGCGAAATTCGACGTGCGTGTGATCGCGGCAACCCAGAGAAGGCTCCGAGCCGAAGTTCACGCGAAGCGCTTTCGTTCGGATCTGTATTATCGTTTGGCGGTCATGCAGGTGAGGATGCCCCCGCTCCGCGAACGTATGGCCGATATTCCGATTTTGGTCGATCACATTTTGGGCACCCTCGGCGTCAGCGACGAACGCACATTGATCGCTCTTCATTCACAGGAATTTCTGGACCGGGTCGCGCGTTATCGATGGCCCGGCAACATCAGGCAGCTTCGAAATTACATCGAGCGGTGTGTAGCGCTCGATAACACCAGCCTGTCGCCGAATCCCGAGCAGAGCGCATCCGAGAGGCCCCCGTCAGAAGCCATCGACATCAGCGAACCGCTCCGGACGGCGCGTGAGCAATGGGTCAGCACTTTCGAACGGCGCTATCTCGAGGCACTGCTGCGGAAGCACAACGACAACGTCAGCGCGGCCGCTCGCGCGGCAGAGGTGGATCGGATTCATTTCTATCGCCTGCTCTGGAAACACGGACTCCGGGTGCAGGCGCCCGAAAGACAGGGTGCTACCAACGACGAGTAGAGTCCTATGACGAACATGGAAACGCGAGCGCCACGGTTTCGCCTTCGCTTCCAGCTTCAGGAGTTCGAGCTCTATCCCGGGGATACGATCATCGGGCGAAGCGACGACTGCCACATCACGATCTCCGACCCGCTCATCTCCCGGCGGCATGCGCGAATTCGCGTGATGGGCCAACAAGCGATGCTCGAGGATTTGGGAAGTCGCAACGGCTGCCGGGTGAACGGCTCCCTGGTCCGCGACCCTCACAAGCTTCGCGTCGGTGACCAGATTCGCATGGGCAAGCATGAGTTCATTTTTGGCGAAATCACCGAGGGAGCGCCGCCACGTCGGCAGAGGGCGACCGATGCCCTGGTCGTCTGCGCCGTCTGCGACATGCCCTATGCCGTCGATCTCGGGGCGTGCCCGAGTTGCGGAGCGACGGACGTGTTCGATTTGCCGGGCAGCTCGGATCTCATCGACGACCATGGGAAGCGAACTTGGGCGATCGATCTGATGCTCGAGCTTTTTCGAAAAGCGATCGCGTCCAATCGGATCGAGGATGCCGTTCGGGTGATGCGGCAGGCCATGTCGGCCTTGGAAAGCCACCTCGGCACGTCGCCCATCGATGGGGCGAAGCTCGAGCCCCTGGCCAGCGCCGCCATCCAGCTCTCCGATCTGCAAAGTGATGCTTATTGGGCGAAATGGGCGGTGGACTTCCACGAACGGGCCGGAGTGGAAGTTTCACCGGCTTTGGCCGAAGCGGCTTCTCGATGGACCGACGACGAACGGACGACCGAGATCGAATGAGTCCATCGGTTATGATGGTCTGGACCCAGCATGCAAGGTTCGCCCCTCCCGCAGCTGACGGCGCGGGCCATCGTCGCAGGATGCGGCCTTGGTGTGCTGCTAGCGGCAGGCAATGTCTATACGGGCATCAAGACGGGTTATGTGGACGGTGGCAGCATTGCGGCCTCGGTAGTCGCCTTCGCTCTCTTCGCGCGTAGAAAAGCGCGGTCTGCCGATTCGTATTCTCCAGCGGAGAACAATCTATCGCAGACCATTGCGTCTTCGGCGGCGATGATGGCATCGACGACCGGCGTGGTAGGCCCCATCGCAGCTCTCTCCATGGCCGGCCACCATTACCCGAGTTGGGCAATCGCCCTGTGGGGCGTCGCACTCGGCGCGCTCGGCATCATCGTCGCCCGGTCGCTGCGAGAGCGGCTCATCGTCGTCGAAGCTCTCCCCTTTCCGACCGGAAGAGCGACCGGTGAGGTCATCGACGCCATGCACTCTGCACGTTCGACCAGAGGACGCGCGCGTGTGCTCTTCATCGCGCTTTCGGTTGCTACGATCGTTACCTGGTTTCGCGATGCTCGACCGGTGTGGCTGCCGCAGGCTTTGATTCTGCCCGTCGGTCACGCTGCCCTTTCGGCGGCCTCACTGTGGCTCGGTGTGAGCTTGAGCCCGGTGATGCTCGCAGCAGGTTCGTTGATCGGGCCGCGCGCGGGGGTGAGCGTCCTTTTCGGGGCGGTCGGCGCCTGGGGGATCCTCGCACCTGCCGTGCTCGCGATGAAGTGGGTCACGGCAGTCGATTACGCGTCTCTGCTCGGATGGCTGCTCTGGCCGGGCGTTGCGCTTTTGGTGTCCGGCACGCTGACCTCGTTTCTAATGGATTGGCGCGGCATCGTGCGCAGCCTGCGCGATTTGCGGCCGTGGTTACGCCCGAGCGCCAGGATCGAATCAGCCGCGGCGAGGTCACGCGACGCGCCCTGGGCGTTCGTCGCGGTCGCGAGCGTCTTTCTGACGCTGCTCATCGGCTGGGGCGTCTTCGGCGTCCATCCCCTCGTCGCTTTGCTCGCGCTCGCGCTTGCTTTCGTCTTGGCGGGCGTCTGCGCGCGGGCGGCCGGCGAAACGGACATCGCTCCGGCCGGCGCCGGTGGAGCTCTCGGCCAAATCCTGTTGGGCGCGCCAGGTCTGGTCACTTCGCTCTTCAGCGGCGGCGTGATCTTCGGCACCGTCGCCCAGACGGCCCAAACGATGTGGGCCTTCAAAGCGGGGCACCGCTTGCGAGCCCATCCTCGCGCCCAAACCGTGGGACAGCTGCTCGGCGCCGTGCTCGGCGCGGTTGTCGTCGTACCCGTTTACACGCTCCTCCTTCATGCCTACGAGCTCGGAACGCCGACCATGCCCGCGCCGGGAGCCATTTCCTGGAAGGCGACGGCCGAAGCGGTGCAACTGGGCACCGCCGCGATGCCGAGTCATGCCGCCATCGGCGCGAGCATCGCATTCCTGCTGGGGATCGCTCTCACTCTCCTCGGCCGCACACGATTCGCGCGCTGGCTCCCCTCGCCGCTCCCTCTAGGAATTGCGTTTCTCATCCCGGCTCCACTCTCGGGTGCCATCTTCGTGGGAGGCGCCACTTTCGCGATCCTCCGCGCGTGGCGCCCCACCTGGACCGACGAGAACGTCCCCTCCCTCGCCGCCGGCGCGATCGCCGGCGAATCCCTGACCGGCATTCTCATCGCCGCCCTGCTCGCCAGCGGCGTCCTGCCGGGCTGATGGAGTTCGGATTCACGGGGAGGCGGGGAAGCGAGGAGGTTTTTGGTTTTCGATGCTCGATCGTACGGCCGTCCAACCGCGAACAGTTTCGCGAAAAAAAAGAAAATTCCCCGCCTCCCCGCAAAAAATAGCAGCGAGGCCCGTCAGCCGGCGTCAGCGAGGAGGGCCTTGAACGCCTGCTCGTCGAGCGTCGCCACGCCGAGCTTCGTGGCCTTCTCGAGCTTCGAGCTGGGACTCTCGCCCACCACGAGGTAGTCGGTTTTTTTGGAGATGCTCGAGCTCACCTTGCCGCCCAGCGCTTCGATTCGTTTCTTCGCCTCTTCTCGTGAAAACGCCTCCAGGGTCCCGGTGATGACGAAGGTCTTGCCGCTCAGCGGCCCGACGGTCTTCGAGCGCTCCTCGCTCAGCCGAACGTCCGCGCGCCGAAGCTTGTCGAGGAGCGCGACGGTAGAAGGACGATCGAAGTATTCGCGTACCGCCAGCGCGATCACTTCGCCCACTCCGTCGACCGCGGCCAGCTCTTCCAGAGGAGCCGCGGCGATCTTGTCGATGGAGCCGAAGGCGTCTGCCAACAGGCGCGCGGCCGTGGCTCCCACGTGTCGAATGCCGAAACCGTAGAGAAGGCGGTCGATCGACCGGTTACGCGACGCATGGATCGCTTCGAGCAGGTTGGTAATCGACTTGTCCTTGAAGAGCGGCAGCTGGGCGATGTGATCGGCCGTCAAAAAATAGATATCCGCGGGATCCTCGAGGAGCCGTCGTTCGAGCAGCTCGCTCGCGGTGCGCTCGCCGAGGTGGGTGATATCCATCGCGCCACGGGACGCGAAGTGCACGATGCGGCCGAGCGCCTGCGCCGGGCAATCGATGTTGAGGCAGCGCGCGACGGCCTCGCCCTCGGGGCGCGCGATCGAAGCGCCGCAGACCGGGCACTCGGCGGGCATGACGAATTTGCGTTCTTGTCCGGTCCGAAGACTGGGGATGGGCGCCACCACCTCGGGAATCACCTCCCCCGCCCTTCGCACGACGACGGTGTCGCCGATGAGAACACCCTTGCGCTCGACCTCGTCCGCGTTGTGCAGCGTGGCCATCGAGACGGTCACGCCCCCCACTCGAACCGGCTCCAATACCGCGAAGGGGGTCACCGCGCCGGTGCGACCCACGCTGACCATGATGTCCTTGAGGCGCGTGGTCTGCTCCTCGGCCGGGAATTTGTAGGCGATGGCCCAGCGAGGGAACTTCGACGTACTTCCGAGCTCGTTCTGATCGGCGTAGGCATCGACCTTGACGACGGCGCCGTCGATTTCGTGTTCCAGCGCGTGCCTGCGCTCGGCCATCGAAGCGACGTACTTCTTCACGTCGGTCAGCGTGGCGAGCGTCTTCGCCTCCGGATGAACGCGCAACCCGACTTCCTGCAGGTAGCGCAGCGTCTCGGAATACGAGCGGAGCTCTTTTCCATCGATGCGCACCAATCCGTGGAAGTAGACGCTGAGCGGCCGCGACGCGGTGACGCCGGCATCCTTCTGCCGCAGTGTCCCCGCCGTCGCGTTGCGCGGATTGGCGAAGAGCGTCTTTCTCGCGTCGCCGAGCTCGGCGTTCAGGCGTTCGAAATCCGCGAGACGCAGAAACACTTCGCCCCGGACCTCCAGCCAATCGGGCGGATGATGGGTGCGAAGACGCGCAGGGACCGCGCGGATCGTCCGAACGTTTTGAGTCACGTCCTCGCCGGTGGTGCCGTCTCCTCGGGTGGCGCCGCGCACATAGCGTCCCCGTTCGTAGGCGACCGCAATCGACACGCCGTCGATTTTCGGCTCACACACGAAACCGGGCTCGCGCCCCAATGCCTTGACCACCCGCGTATACCACGCTTCGAGCTCGGCATCATCGAAGGCGTTGTCGAGCGAAAGAAGGCGCGCAGAATGCTGAACCGGCGCGAAAAGCGCGGTCGCGACCTCGCCCACGCGCTGAGTAGGAGAATCGGGGGTGACCAGCTCCGGATGGCGCCGCTCGATGCGCGAGAGCTCCCGGACGAGCTCGTCATACTGCGCATCCGACACCTCTGGAGCGGCCATGACGTAATAGTGGTAGTTATGGCGCTCGATCTGTGCGCGCAGCTCTTCTGCACGTAGACGAGCCGCGGCAAAGTCGGCCTCTTTTGCTTCAGTGGCCTGATCCATGATCCATCCGCTCCATAACTCGGGGAATACAGCCTTGCACAACGCTCCAAGACAAGTCATTTCTTGAAGCCCATGTCCTTGCCCGATCCCGAAGGCCGTTCGGTCAGCAGCCGGGCGCAGTATTGTGGACGATTCGAAGAGCTGGTTGGGGCAAACGACGAGCCCATCGACGTGGCGCTCGGCGCCGCGCTCATCGCCCGCGACGCTTACGAGGATCTCGATATCTCCTCACTGCTGTCTCGCTTCGACGAACTGTCGGCGCCGCTCGTTCGTCTCGGCCTCGACAAGATGAGCGCCGAGGCGCAAGCGCTCGAGATGGCCCATTATGTATACGAGCGCCAAGGGTTCGCCGGCAACGAGAGCGACTACTACGATCCTCGCAATAGCCTGCTGCCCGACGTACTGGAGCGACGTCTGGGCATTCCGATTACGCTCGCCCTCGTCTACTGCGAAATCGCCAAGCGCGTCGGGGTGCCAGCGCGAGGCGTGAGCTTTCCCGGCCACTTCTTGGTACGCATCGAGCGCCGGGGCGAGGAGCGCGATCGTCCGCCGGTCGTGATCGACCCGTTCTTCGGCGGGCGCATGCTCGACGAGAAATCAATCATCGCCCTGCTCAAGCGGGTCGTTGGCCCGCGGGAGACATTGCGCAGCGAACATCTGCAGCCCGCATCTCCTCGCCACATCCTGGTGCGCATGCTCACCAACCTGAAGGCGGTCTACCTCGCCCGGGGTGAAAATACGCGCGCTCTCTTGGCGCTCGATCGACTGGTCTGCCTCACTCCCGACTCGCCATTCGCTTTGCGCGAACGCGGGCTTTTGGCCGCGCGGCTCGGCTCGATCGAAGTCGCCCGCGCCGACCTCAACCGTTTTCTGGAATTGAATCCGCAAGCGCAAGACGCCAAGGCCATCCGCGACCGGCTTGCCGCGCTCTCCGCGGCTCGGCACTGGCTCAACTAGCGTTTGGCGCGGCGTTCCGATCAGGAGAGCGCGTATCGGGGGAGGCACATCACCAGCGATTGCACCCCTTCCGCGAACGTCGGATGCACGTACTCGGCGTCGACGATGGCTCGCGCCGTGGCACCAGCCTGCATCAGGCTCACGAACACATGAATCAACTCGCCCGCTTCCGCACCCACGATCCGCGCGCCGAGGATCTTCTCCGTTGGAGGGTCGAGTAAGATCTTCAAGATGCCTGCCTGTTCGCCGACCTCGATCGCGCGGGCGATCCGGCCGAACGGCATCGTGGCCACCTCATACGCAACGCCCTCATCGCGCGCCTGCTCTTCGGTCATACCGACTCCCGCGAATTGGGGATCCGTGAACACTGTGAAAGGGACGATCCGGCCGGACCGCGGACGAGCATGGCCGGAGATCAGTCGCTCGAACAAGATGCGATGATCGTCCCATGAGGTATGCGTGAACTGCGGCCCCCCATTGACGTCGCCCAGCGCGAACACGCCTTCTGCGCTGGTGCGATAGGCATCGTCCACCGCGACGAAGCCTTGCGCGTCGAGATCGATCCCCCCTTCGCGGCAGCCCAGGTCGTCCGTATTCGGCGTGCGTCCCGTGGCAACGAGAAGGTGCGAGCCCCGAAGCTCGCGATCGTCGGCGAGACGAATCGCGACACCGCCCGACGTCGCTTCGAGGCTCTTCGCCTGAACGGCGACCTCGAGACGGATTCCTTCGCTGCGGAGCGCCTCCTCGAGCGCAGCCGCGGTGTCGGAATCCTCGTGACTCAAGAGGTGGTGACCTCGGTGGACGATGGTCACGTCGGACCCGAATCGGCGAAACATCTGGCCGAACTCGCAGCCGATGTAGCCACCCCCGAGAACGATCAGGTGAGCGGGCAAGTCGCGTAGGTCCATTACTCGATGGTTGTCGAGCCAAGGCACGCCTTCGATGCCGGCGATCGAAGGCTTCGTGGCGCGGGTGCCCACGTTGATGACGACGATCGGCGCGGAGTACCGCGCTCCTTCGATGTCGACCGTTCGTTCGGCCACGAAGCGAGCATGTCCCCGCACGATCCGCACCCGTTCGCCGGCACGCTGCAAGCGTTTCTCGACCCCGTCGCGCCACCTTCGCACGATGGCATCCTTGCGTTCGACGATGGCCGGTAGATCGACATGGATATCACCCGTTCGAATCCCCAGCCGGGCGGCCGTGCGAGCGACGTGCGCGGCGCGCGCGCTCGCAATCATCGTTTTCGTAGGAGTGCAACCGTAGTTGACGCAAGTGCCGCCGAGCGCCCCCCGCTCGGCGATGACCACGGTTTTACCTCTGCCTGCCAGCCGTGTAGCGAGCGGCACCCCGGCCTGCCCGCTGCCGATGATGATGACATCTGCCTTCGAGGTGGCGACGGGCATGCTGTCCTCCCAGGTGCGTAAGTTGTGATCGCGTTAGCGTCGACCACCGGCGGCCGACACGGCCTCCTCGAGAGTGAACACCTTCTCGTAAAGCGCGCGACCGACGATCGCCCCAGCGATGCCGGGCAGCTGCGCCAGCCTACGAAGATCGTCGAGAGTGGCGATGCCTCCCGATGCAAGGACCGGCAGCCCCCCTTGTTCGGCCAGCCGCGCGGTCGCTTCGACGTTGGGTCCCACCCGCGTGCCGTCGCGAGCGATGTCGGTATAGAGAATTGCCGCGAGCGGCAGATCGGCGAGCTCGCGCACGACTTCCACGGCGGTCCTGCTCGAAACCAACAGCCAGCCGTCGGTCGCGACGAGACCGTCTTTCGCATCGAGGGCAAGAACGATGCGATGTGGGTAGGCTTGGGCGGCGTCACGCACCAGCGCGGGGTCGCGGATCGCGGCCGTGCCGAGAACGACCCGCTCGGCTCCGAGTGCAAAGTAGCTCTCGATGCTCGCGCGATCGCGAACTCCGCCGCCGATCTCGACGCCCGCCCCGAAAGCCTCGACGATTCGCCGGACGAGGTCGGCTTCCACCGGCCGGCCCGCACGCGCCCCCTCGAGATCCACGACATGCAAATGCTTGGCGACGCCGCGCCACGACGACGCGAGCGCGACCGGATCGCGGTGATACACCGTCACCCTGTCGTAGTCGCCTTGATGGAGGCGAACCGCCTGACCGCGCAAAAGATCGATGGCCGGCCAGAGCTCCACGTCCTAGCTCCGCAGAAATGCAGCGAGCAGCGCGAGTCCTGCCGCCTGGCTTTTTTCGGGGTGAAACTGGGTAGCGAACACGTTGTCTTTCGCGATGGCAGCGGTCACCTCGAAGGGGCCATGCTGCGCGGTCGCGACGAGCAACGAGGGATCGCTGGGAACGGAATGGTAGGAGTGGGTGAAATAGAAATACGTCCCCTCGCCGCCCGACGCCGCGAGGTAGGGGTGCCCGCCCCCCCGCAGCTCGATACGATTCCACCCCATGTGGGGGATCTTCACGGCCTCCTCGGTCACCGGATCGCGCTCGCCGTCGGGCAGACGAACGTTGGTACCAGGGAACAGCGACAGCCCCTCGTAGCCCGGCGCTTCCTCACTCGACGGAAAGAGCGTCTGCAGCCCCAAGCAAATGCCGAGAAATGGGGTCCCCCCCTCGATGCGCGACTTCAGCGCGTCGCCGATTCCTCCGGCCAGCGCGATTGCGCAATCTCGAAAAGCTCCTTGGCCGGGGACCACGATCTTATCGGCCCGGACGATCCGCTCCGGCAACGGCGTAATCACCGCCTCCCAGGACAGATTTTGATCGAGCGCCGCTCGCTCCACCGCTTTCTGCACCGAGCGGAGGTTTCCGATCCCTACGTCGACGATCGCAACGGTGGCCATCGCCGATTTACAGCGCCCCTTTGGTGGAGGGCACGCCCGCGATCCGCGAATCGATCCGCGTCGCTTGCGCGAGCGCTTTGGCGAACGCCTTGAAGGAGATCTCCACGATGTGGTGCAAGTTCTCACCCTCGTGCAGCCGAACGTGCAAGTTACATTGCGCCGCGCGCGCGAAGGCCTCGAAAAAAATGGGAGCGAGCTCGACGTCCCAGGTGCCGAGCTTGGCTTTCGGCAGAGGGACCTTCCAGACGAAGAAAGGTCGCCCCGAAAGATCGATCGCGGCGGTCACCAGGGCCTCGTCCATGGGAAGGGTCGCCCACCCGTATCGGACCAGCCCGACCTTGTCGCCGATCGCCGAGAGCACCGCCTGCCCGAGCACGATCCCGAGGTCTTCGGTCGTGTGATGGCCATCGATTTCCACGTCGCCTTCGGCGCGGACCGTGAGGTCGACGAGCCCGTGGCGCGCGATCTGCTCGATCATGTGCGACAGAAATGGCAAGGGGGTCTCGACGTCGGCTTTGCCCGAACCATCGAGCTCGAGCTCGACGGTAATGTCGGTTTCGCGGGTCTTTCGAGCGACTTTCGCGGAGCGGTTCACGGCGGAGCCATAGCACGAAAGGGCCTTTTTGGCGCGCCGATGGTGATAGTCTGCGATCTATGCAAGGTGGTCCTGGCGATCGAGGAAGAAACTCGGACTATCGATACCGAGCGACCACACCCGACGCCACCGAGGACTTTCTCTTCCACCTCTATCGCGGCAGCGAGCTGCTCCAAGACAACCGAGTCCACGAGGCCAAAGAAGAGCTCGAGCAGGCGCTCCGGCTTCAACCGCGCGACGCCAAGGGGCAAGATCTATTGGCCGTCGTGTATTTTCGGCTCGGTCTCTATCCGCGGGCGATCGAGATCTACGAAGAGCTGATGCGCGAGTTTCCGCGCGACGGGGCGCTCACGCAGAACCTTGCGCTCTGCTATCTGAAGACGGGACAGCCGGACAAAGCGCGCACGCTGCTCGAAAATCTGGTGCTTTCCCAGCCCGATCACCTGCGGGCGTGGGCCTACCTCGGCTTGGTGCACGAGCGGCTCGGCGACTACGAGAAGGCACGCACGGCGTTCGAGCGGGGCCAGCAACCGGGCATGGCGCGCCGCATGGAGGACCTTTTGGCTATCGCCGCTCCTCCTCGATCGCTGTCGGTACCCGCCCCCTACTCCGTTCCCGGGACCAGCGAGCCGAAGCCTCCGCCGGAAGCCTTTCACGATCTCGATCGCGAATCGACGCTCGTGGGATTGCCCACCGTAGCGGCCACCAGCGCCGTTCCGCCGCCGCCGCCGCTGCCCACCGAGAGTCTGCCCTCGCCGCCGCAGTCGGCACCACCGCCCACGAGCCGAAACGGTCCCGCCGCCGTTTCGTTCGACGAAGGGCTGGCCAACGCACCATCGTTTGCGCCGATCTCGCGCGTCAGCGTGGGAGCCCCGGCAGCTTCTGCGCTGGCCGAAGTCGCGACGCTCAGCCAACTCACTCGCGAATCGATGCTGGCCTTCCCGCAGGAGCCCGGGCTGGCCGCGCTTTCGAATGGTCTCGTTCTCGTCCACGTGCAAGCGAGCTTCGCGGCACGTCTCTCGGGTATTCATCTGATGGCTGCCGACGCGCATGGTTTCAAGGGGACGGCGCTCGCCCGCAAGATGCGCAACCGCTCTCTTGACGAACCGCTGGGCGGTCACGACTCGCCTCTCGTGTCGCTGGCCGGTCATGGTTACCTCGCTCTCGCGCCAAGTCGAGACGAGCGCCTTTTGGCGTTTCAGATGGAAGGGGACTTTCTTTTCTTGCGCGAGGCGATCTTGGTCGGCTTCGAAGAAAGCCTCACCTACGAAAACGGGCGTCTGGCGGCGTTCGAAGGCGAAGCGGTCGCACTCGTGCAGCTCCGAGGGCGCGGCGGCGTCGTGCTGCGGACCAAGGGCGCCGTCATCGCCACCGAGGTGCGCACCGACAAGTCGGCCGTTCTGGTACGCGAAGCCATCTTGGGGTGGGCGGGTCGGCTTCTGCCCCGCGAGCTTTCTCCCGACGAAGCTCCAGGCGGTGCGCCCGGCCTCATTTCTTTCGCGGGCGACGGCACCGTACTCGCAGGGATCGGGGCCGGCATGGTCCAACCGTGAAAAAACCGACCCCGTCGCTGCGAGCCGCCCGCCGGAAACGCGGCCGCACGCTGCGCGAGGACGCGCTGAATCTGCCCAATCTGCTCACGATGGCCCGGATCGTCGTGATCCCGCTGGTCCTCCTGCTTCTCGATCGAGGGGGCCCGCGCGATTGCTTTTGGGCGGCGCTCCTGTTCGCGGCGGCGGCGATCACCGATTTTCTCGATGGCTACTTGGCCCGAAAGCGGGGACTGGTGAGCGTGCTCGGCAAATTTCTCGATCCGCTCGCAGACAAGCTCATCGTGATGGCGTCGCTCGTTTGGATGGTCCCCATGGGACGGATCGCTCCCTGGGTAGTGGTGCTGCTGCTCGCTCGCGATATTTCGATCACCGCGTTGCGATCCATTGCCGCGAGCGAAGGGGTGGTCATCGCCGCCGGAGAGAGCGGAAAGTCCAAGACGGCGCTGCAGATGGTCGGAATCCTGATGCTGATGATCGGCTACCCCTATCGAATGAACTTCTTGCTCTTCGATCTCGGCGTGGTCGACGTGGTTCACGTCGGGCGCTGGCTCATCTACATTTCCCTGGTGTACTCGCTGGCCAGCGCAGCACAGTACTTCGGGCTGTTCGCCACGACGGTGGAAGCGCGCCGCGGCCGCGAGAACCGGCCGTAGCTCGCTCGACCCCATGGTTCTGCTTGGCGGTGGGCGGAGAACCTGCTAGCAGACGGAGCCAATGAAGGCCCTCGCGCGTCGTGCCGTTCGGACACGCCAGTCATCCGTCGCGCTCGTTTTCGTGGGATCCTGGCTGGTGGCCTCGATGGTCGGAGGATGCCGTAGCCAATCCGAAGGACAGCGTTGCGATATTGCCAATGGCAGCGCCGATTGCGAGGAAGGGCTGGTCTGCATCGACAAGGGTTCGTACCCGTTCTGCTGTCCTCCGCCAGGCCAACCGATCTCGGCCGCGATCTGCAATGCCGGAACTCCCCAGCCCGAGGCCGGACCCACCGAAGACGCAGGCGCGGAGGCAGCGCCCGACACGGCGCCTCCCCCCGATGGCGGCGCGGACGTGAATGGGGAGGCCATGCCCGACGCGGCCGAAGAACCTGCTCCCGATACTTCCGTCGAGCCGCCCGATTCCGCCACCGAGTAGACGATGTCTCCTGCCGAGCTCGCTCATCGCGCACAAGAAGCCCTGCTTCTGTCGGTAGTGATCGCCCTGCCGGTGGTGGCCGTCGCGGCGGTGGTGGGGCTCGTCGTTGCAGTCGTGCAGGCCGCGACGCAAATACAAGACGTGACGCTCGCCCACCTGCCCCGATTTCTGGCCGTTGCCGTGGCGCTCGCGATATTCGGCCCCTGGATGGGTCGGCAGATCGCGGCCTTCGCGGCGCGGATCTTGGCGGGGACTTAGCGCTTGCGGACGTTCCGCGAGCTGGCCGAGCTCCTTCGCCTCCAAGAGGTCGGCAAGAATGCCACGTTCTCGACGCCTTTCGGGCCTCGACTTCTCTTCTATGCCGATTCGACCGCGACCGGCAGATTCGTGCACTTCGTGGAGGCGTGGCTCTCGCAGGTTCGCCCCTACTACGGCAACACGCACACCGCCGTGTCATCGACGGGCCGGGTCACCAGCCAACTCCGCGAAGAAGCACGAAGCGTCATTCGCGGCGCGGTCCACGCGGGACCCGACGATGTCGTGGTCTTCGTGGGATCGGGTGCGACCGCCGCCATCAACAAGCTCGTCGGCCTATTGGGCATTCGTATTCCCGAACCACTGGAGCGCGAATTCTCTCTCTCGTCCCACATCCCGGAAGCGCGCCGGCCGGTCGTTTTCGTGGGACCCTACGAACATCACTCGAACCAGCTTCCGTGGATCGAATCGATAGCGACGGTGGTCGAGATCGGACTGGACGATCGAGGCCACATCGCGCTCGAGGATCTGCAAGCCAAGCTGGCAGCGCACGGCGACCGTCCTCTGAAGATCGGCGCGTTTTCGGCAGCCTCCAACGTGACGGGCCTGCTCACCGACGTGGCGATCCTCGCGCGAACGCTGCATCGCGCCGGAGCCTTGGCCGTCTTCGATTATGCCGCTTCGGCACCCTACGTTCCGATCGACATGCACCCCTCCGATCCCGAAGAGCGCATCGACGCATTGTTCGTCTCGCCTCACAAGTTCATGGGCGGTCCCAACTCTTCGGGGGTCCTCGTGGCCCATCGCGCCCTCTTCCGTAGCACGCGCCCCGAGAGGCCGGGCGGCGGCACCGTGGATTATGTGGGCGGCGTCGACCGTTCTCAGATCGATTACGTTGCCCGTCTCGACGAGCGCGAAGAAGGCGGCACCCCGTCGATCATCGGCGACATTCGCGCCGGCGTTGCTTTCTTGCTCAAACAGATGCTGGCACCGAGCCGCATCCTCGACCACGAGCTCGAGGTCGCTCGACGCGTGATCGGCAGGCTAGCCGCACACCCGCGCATCGAAATCTATGGCCCGACCAGCGAACCGCGTCTGTCGATCATTTCATTCAACGTGAAGGGGCTCCACCACGATTTCGTCTCGACACTGCTCGATCACCTTTTTGGGATTCAGAACCGCGCCGGCTGTTCGTGCGCGGGCCCCTATGGTCATCGCCTGCTCGGAATCGATGAGCAGCGAAGCGCCCTCTATCGCGCCCAGATCGGGCGAGGTCGGCTCGGCATCAAGCCGGGGTGGGTCCGCGTCTCGCTCCCGTACTATGCGAGCGACGAAGAAATCGAGTTCGTTCTACGAGCCATCGAGTTCATTGCCGACCGCGGGGACATTTTCTTGCCGCTCTACCGCCTCGGCTGGGACGACGGCTGCTGGCAACATATCGAGCACCCGATGCACGACGTTCGACCAATCGAGCTTACCTTCGAGGCGCTCGAAAATGCAGTCGGGCAGTTCGGAAGCGCCTCGCCGCCATGGACGATTCCCGACGCGACCATCGATCGCGAGCGCACCCGCTACCTCGACGAAGCTCGGCGCCTGGCCGACGAGCTCGAAGAAAGATGGCGCAAGCACCCACCGCAGTATCGCTCGTCGATGGGCGATGCCGAGCTCGACCCCCTCATCTGGTTTCGCTTCGTCCACACCAGCTGAAGGTTCGTCACGTTCCCCCCGCAGGCGGGCCGAAGGCCTCGCCGAGTAACATCCACCATCACGAAGGTCGCCAGCCGATGGTGACGCGTGTCACTCCGAACTTCTGAAGCAGATCCCCCAGCTGCCGTTCCGCTTGCTTGCGAGCCTTCTCCATGACGTCCCCTTCGCGGGCGGCTTGATCGATGGCGCGCACGGCTTCTTGACGAGCCTTCGATTCGAGCTGCTCGTTGCGCTCGGCGAGCAGGCCCGTCGTGCGCTTGTAAACGTAGGTGTGCTCTTCGTCGAGCCGAACCGAAAGGATCTCGGGCAGAGGCAGCGTCAGTCGCGCTGCGCCGGTAGCTCGGTCGACCTCGAAGTCCCCCTCGCCCAATTTCGTGAGATCGACGCCGACGGTAACATCGCCTGCCGCGACGAGGAGGATGGCGTCGCTTGCGGCAACCAGGCCGAAGAGCCGGCTCTGCTTGTCGGTCAGGTCGATCACCTTTTCCATGTGAAGCTCGTTGGTCTCGAG
>DASWDH010000375.1:0-19422 GCA_036395495.1 Polyangiaceae bacterium | reverse complement strand
GGCCGCGTTCGCGAGCAACCCGGGGTGGCACGCGGCTTAGTACAGCTGATCCGTTGCGGTAGACGTTCGTTACTCAGCGAGAGCGAATCACGTCCGTCTTCATCCACGGGCGGAGCACCTCCGGGACCACCACGCTGCCGTCTTTTTGCTGAAACTGTTCCAGGATCGCGACGATGGTGCGGCCGACCGCGAGGGCCGAGCCGTTCAGGGTGTGGACCAGCCTGACCTTCTTGGCTTCGTCCCGATAACGGATTTGGGCGCGTCGCGCTTGGTAGTCGCCGAAGTTCGAGCAGCTTGAGATTTCACGGTACTGCCCCTGCCCGGGAAGCCACACTTCGAGGTCGAACGTTTTCCTCGCCCCCGCGCCGAGATCGCCGGTGCAGAGCTCCACGACGCGATAGTGCAGGCCGAGCCGTTTCAACACCTCTTCGGCGTGACTCGTCAGCCTCTCGTGTTCGGCGGCCGATGTGTCCGGCGTCGTGAATCGTACCAGCTCGACCTTGTCGAACTGATGCTGCCGGATGAGCCCGCGCACGTCGGTGCCGTAGCTTCCCGCCTCCGATCGGAAACAGGCAGTGGCTGCGACGTACGCGAGTGGCAATGATTTCCCGTCGAGGATCTCCTCGGCGTGCAGATTGGTGACCGGGACTTCAGCGGTCGGAATGAGATAGAGGTCGTACGTCTTGTCGGGATCGGACTTCACCGTCTTGAAGGCGTCGCCGGCAAACTTCGGAAGTTGCCCGGTGCCGCGCATCGTGGTGTCCTTGACCAACAGAGGCGGAGCTATTTCCAGGTAACCGTGCTCGGCGTGCAGCTCGAGCATGAACTGGACGAGCGCGCGCGACAGGCGCGCCCCTTGCCCGATGAGGAAGGTGAAGCGGGGGCCCGAGATCTTGCCGGCCCGCTCGAAATCGAGAAGGCCGAGCGCGACGCCCACGTCCCAGTGCGCCTTCGGCTGAAAGCCGGAAAACTCGGGTTTGTCGCCCCAGCTGCGAACCACCGGATTGTCTTCGCTGCCGCGACCAACGGGTGCCGTCGGGTCGGGCAGATTGGGAACGATGAGCAACGCCTCTTCGATGCGGGCCTCGAGATCGGTGACCGCCTTCTGCAGCTCTTTGATCTCGTTGGAGAGCCGACCGAGCGACTCGCGCTTGTTCTGAAACTCCGGCGAGCCTTTGGGGAGCTTGGCCATCTCGGCGTTGGCGAGATTCTTTTCCTGCGCCATTGCCTCGACGCGGGTGATCGTATTTCGCCGCTCCTTGGCCAGCTCGGCGATGCCTTCGAGCGGCGCCGCGGCTTCGGCGTCGCGCTTGAGGAGGGCGGCTTTGACTTCCTCGAGGTGTTCGACGACGTAACGGAGTTCGAGCATGCGTTGTCCGGGGCAATCCCATAGCATGGCTTTGCCGGCCGATCCCGGTCAGCGTGATTTCGTGTTATTCAGGGCCCATCATGAATGCAAAGAAGCCCGCTCTTTCCAAGCGAGAACGTCGCCGAGGAATCGTTGCGTTCGTGGGGCTCATCGTGCTCGCCATGCTCGCCTGCAAGAGCGACAAGGGCGCAAGCACCAAAGGCGCGCTGCGTGTTGCGGTGATTCCCAAGGGAACCACGCACGAGTTCTGGAAGTCGGTGCACGCGGGAGCGGCGAAAGCCGCAAGCGAATTGGGGCTCGAGATCATCTGGAAAGGGCCGTTGCGTGAAGACGATCTGAAAGCACAGATCGACGTCGTCCAGTCGTTCACCGCGCAGGGTGTCTCGGGCATGGTCGTGGCGCCGCTCAGCGACAAGGGCCTGGTCAGCGCCGTGCACCAAGCCGTGGACGCGAAAATTCCGGTCGTGATCTTCGACTCCGACCTGCAGGGGCACGATCATGTGAGCTTCGTTGCCACCGACAACTTCGCGGCCGGCAAGATCGCGGGACAAGAGATGGTGAGGCTCCTCGGCGGCAAGGGTAGCGTCGTCGTGCTTCGCTACAACGAGGGTTCCGCCAGCACGACCAATCGAGAGAACGGCTTCCTCGACGTCGTCAAAAAGACACCGGGCATCCAAGTCGTGAGCGACAACCAATACGGCGGCGCGACGACCGAGACCGCCCACTCGACCAGCGAAAATCTCTTGTCGGCCACCAAGGCGGGGGCAGGAGGAGTCGACGGCATCTTCTGCCCCAACGAGTCGACGACTTTCGGGATGCTTTTGGCCCTGCAGAAGTCGGGGCTCGCAGGCAAGATGAGATTCATCGGCTTCGATAGCTCGGCCAAGCTGGTGGAGGGCCTGCGCCAGGGTCACATCGACGGGCTCGTCCTGCAAAACCCTTTCAAGATGGGTTATCTCGCGCTGCAAACGATGAATCGCCACCTCAAGGGGGAAAAGGTGGAGGCTCGCATCGACACCGGCGCGACCCTCGTCACCAAGCAGAACCTCGACCAGCCGGACATCCGGGAGCTCGTCTTGCCCGATCTCGGCAAGTGGGTGAAGGAATAGCCTCTACTTACGAGGAAACATTGCCCGGCGCGCGGCTCATCACTCGCGACGTTCGCAAAACGTTCGGTCCTACCGTGGCGCTCGGCGGCGTGAGCTATTCGGTCGAGGCTGGTCGGGTGCATGCGCTGATAGGCGAGAACGGAGCGGGAAAAAGTACGCTCATGAACGTCCTGGTCGGCGCGACTTTGCCGGACTCCGGCGAGCTCCTGCTCGACGGTGCATCCTACCGCCCGCAAAGCCCGCAGGGAGCGCGCCGCGCCGGCGTGGCCATGGTGCACCAGGAGCTCTCGCTCTGCCCGCACCTCAGCGTCGCCGAGAACATCGTGTTGGGCGCGGAGCCGTCGCGCGCGGGATTCGTTCGGCAGGGCGAGACCCGCGAAATCGCCGCGCGAGCGCTGGCGCGGGTCGCCGGTGCGTCTCGCGAAACGACGCTCGTGCCCGAAGCGAAGGTGGGCGATCTGTCGCCCGCCGGTCAGCAGCTCGTGGAGATAGCGCGCGCCGTCTCGCAAACCCGCTGCCGCGTGCTCATCCTCGACGAACCAACGAGTAGCCTGGCCGGGGAAGACGTCCAAAGGCTCTTCGCGGTGATCCGCGCCCTCGCCGATAAGGGCGTCGCCATCATCTACATCTCGCACTTTTTGGAAGAGGTACAGCAGATTGCCGACGGCTTCACGGTGCTGCGCGACGGCGTCACCGTGGGGTCGGGAATCATGGCCGACGTGAAGCTCGCCGACATCGTGGGCCTGATGGCCGGCCGCCGCGTCGAGCAGCTTTTTCCACGCTCGCCGCGCACGCCCGGTGAAGTGGTGCTCGAGGTGGATCGGCTGGAGGGGGAGGACAAACCACGCGGCGCTTCGCTGGCGCTTCGTCGAGGCGAAGTGCTCGGCATCGCCGGACTCGTCGGGGCGGGACGCACCGAGCTCGTGCGCACCATCTTCGGCCTCGATCCGGTGAAGAGCGGAACGGTGAGAGTTCTCGGCGTTTCTGGACCTTCTTCTCCCTCCGCTCGACTGGCGGCAGGGGTAGGCTTGCTCAGCGAAGACCGCAAAGGCGAAGGTCTCGCCACCCAGCTTTCCATTGCCGACAACCTGACCCTGTCGAAGCTCGGCGGTCTCGGGCCACTCGGGCTCGTGTTACCCGGCCGACAGCGCGCTGCTGCCCGAGCTTGGATGGATCGACTGGCGATTCGAGCGAGCGACGCGGACGAAGCCGTTCGCAATCTATCGGGCGGGAATCAGCAGAAGGTCGCGCTGGCGCGCCTACTTTACCACGACGCGGATGTCTTTCTGCTCGATGAACCGACGCGCGGCATCGACGTCGGGAGCAAAGCGCAGATTTACGAGCTCATCGACAAGCTCGCCGGTCGAGGCAAGGCGCTGCTCATGATCTCGAGCTACCTGCCCGAGCTCTTCGGCGTGTGCGACCGCATCGCCGTGATGCGCCGCGGTCGCCTCGGCCCCGCGCGTCCCGTCGCGGACCTGACCGAACACGCCGTGCTCATGGAAGCGACGGGCTCGTGACATGGCGCTTGCGCTGAAGAAGGTGTTCCGCCACTCCTGGGTCGGGCCGCTCGTGGCGCTGGTCGCGGTGTACGTCTTCTTCGTCGTGCTGCGCCCGGAAACGTTCGCGCGGCCGATCAACCTCGTCACCATGGCGCGCCAGACGGTGGTCGTTGGCATCGCCGCGGCGGGCATGACGATGGTCATCATCTCCGGCGGCATCGACCTGTCGGTCGGGTCGTCGGTGGCGCTCACCACCGTGGTCATCGCGCGTTTGCTCAATGGCGGAGCAGGACCGTTCACCGCGGCACTCGGCGGAGTCGTCGTAGCTATGGCGGCCGGGTGTATCGTCGGGTCGATCATTTCGCTTTTGCGCATCACCCCCTTTGTCGTGACGCTCGGCGCGATGACGATCCTGCGGGGCGCTGCCAAGGGCATCGCCAACCAACAGAAGATCGACGCCGACGCGCGGGGGCTCGACTCGCTGCTCGGCGTGCTTGGCGAAGGTCGACGTTGGATGATCTTTCCGCCCGGCGTCTGGGCGCTTTTCGTCGTGTCGCTCTTGGCCGCCGCCGTCCTACGCTATCTTCGCTTCGGTCGCCATGTTTTCGCGCTGGGATCGAACGAGCGGACCGCGAAGCTCTGTGGCGTGCCGGTCGAAGCGGTCAAGATCGGCGTCTACACGCTTTCGGCGGCGCTCACCGGTCTCGCGGGCGTCATGGAGTTTGCCACGTTGACGGTCGGCGATCCGACCGACTCGATCGGGCTCGAGCTCGAGGTCATCGCGGCCTCCGTGATCGGCGGAGCGTCCCTCCTCGGAGGCGAGGGATCGATCCTCGGTTCGGTGATTGGCGCATTTCTCATGACCGTCATCAAAACGGGGAGCACGCACCTCGGTCTGCCCAACTGGGTCGAAGAAGTGGTGACCGGCATCATCATCGTGGTGGCGGTGTCGCTCGACCGACTACGTCACCGCCGGGGCTAGGGAGCCACGACCATCCCGAACCCGATCCCGATGCCAATCGGAGGGCCGTAGTACCCCCGGCGCGAGCGCCGGCGCGCTTCGACGAGTGTGACCATGTGGGCGGCCAGCGTGCAGGTGCGAACGGCCGGACCGCACCCCTGGAAGTACCCATCGGGATGCGGATCGCCCTCCTCGTCGAAGTGCACGACTTCGCCCCGTTCTCCCACCGTCAGCCAGGCGATTTCGCGCCCCGGAGGCGACGCATTGCGGATGCCGATCTTGCCCAACATGGCCTCGTCCTTACCGAGCACCCGTCCATCGGCCTGTAGGACGGCAACGGGGTCGTTATCGGGCTCGTAGATGCGCCCGGCGCGATCGATGGTGAACACGTGCTCACCATCCGCCAACACCTTGCCGTCCGGCATGATGTCGAAGAGGTGCTCGCTTCCGCGTGTCCAACGGGCACGCGGGATCTCGAGCGGAGAGCCGCCCGACGCCCAGTTGGGAGGAGGCTGCGCGGCGCAAGCTGCCATCGCCAAAACGAGAGGGAGGGCCCCGACTGCGATTCGCATGGCGCAAGCATACCACCTCGCAATACCGAGTCAGATCCTCGGGCTTTGGACCAGCTCGCGTATTCAAGCTAGCCGCGCCGGGACCGTTAGAGACCCTGGATGCAGCCCCCCGCACACGTTCCGCCCAAGCGCCCCGGTCCCGAGCCGGTCATATCGGTGCGCCCCACGACATCAGTGCGCCCCACGACACGTTCCTTTCTGTCGTTGCGCCCCGGCCTCACCGTCTTCAAAAGCTTGCTGCCGCTCGTGGCAAGCCTCAAGCCGGGCCGTCCCGAAATACCGATCCTGACCCTGCCCCCCGCGGAGGAAGCGCCCCAGAGTACGGCCACGCCCGAAGGCAAGGGCACGGGTGCAACGCGTGCGCGGGGGCGCGTCCTTCGGTTCGCCGCTGCATCGGCGGCGGTGCTTGCCATCGGGGCGACGGCTTTCGTCGCGAGCAAGAACGGCTGGTTCGATCGCCAGGGCGCATCGGTGCGCAAGGTCGGCACGCCTTCGCTCAAGGCAGCCGACGCCGGCGGTCACGTGCGCTGGCAGAGAGATGCCATCGACATCGTCATCGACAAATCCTTCTCCGACTTGGGTGGCCCCAATCTTTTCGGCTCCGCCATCGACGCCTGGCGGACGACCGGAGCGGCGCTGCCCTCGATCTCCACGATCCCGGGCGAAGGGCGGCAAGTCGGCTACAACGCGAGCGGTGCCAACGAAAACGTCGTCGTCTTTGCTCCCTATGGGTGGTCGAGGGCCGGCAGCGCCCTTGCGGTCACCGTGCTCACCTACGATCAGATCTCGGGTGGCATCATCGATGCCGACGTACTCATCAATGGCGGCGGGCGGTTCTTCGCGAATTTCGAGCAAGATCAGTCGGGCAGCGATGACACGGAAGTGTCGTTCGAGCCGGCGATCGGCGAGGCGACGGGGCTCACGACCATCACCCGATTCGACTTGCAAAGCGTGATCACGCACGAGCTTGGCCACTTGTTCGGGCTGGGTGACGATCGCGAAGAGTCCAAGGCCACGATGTACATCCGGACGCGGCCCGGCGAGATCCACAAGCGTGTCGTGAGCGAGGCGGAAGGAGGGGTCATCACCGCCCTCTACGCCGAAAATTCGGGCAAGGAAGCGCAGACTTCCCAAGCTGGCGGCTGCGGCCGAGCAGAGCTCGCGCGCGGCGACGCCGGCGTGCCGTCGTGGATGGGTTTCGCCGTAGCGTCGCTCGGCCTCGGGCTGCTCGCAGCCGCGCGCCGCCCTCGTCACCGAGCCGTTCCGGTCCTGCTTGGGACTCGCGTGGCTCGTGCGCGTCGCATCGGTCGGGTGGGTGGATTTTTCACCGCTCTTGGCCTGGCTTTGGTTCTCGCGCCGCCCGAGCTCGAGGCAGCGTCCGAAACGCAAGCTGCGGGCGGCGACGCGGACGTCGACGTCGTTCGAGCGGAACCGCGATGGGCGGATGGTCTCATCGAGACCGAGCTCACACTGCAGGTGACCGCGTGTCATGTCGCGAACTGCCCGACCGAAAAGCAACGCGTCGTCGTCGCCGGAGGGTCACTCGACGGCGTCACGCAAATCGTAGGACCATTCGTCGTTCCCGAGGCCGGTGCGCACCTAAGGGTGGAGCTGCGCAGCGGTCGCGGACTGCTCAAGCCTCTCGATCGAACGTTCAAACCCTGACCAAAGAACAGGCCAATATGCAAACCGCGAAAGACAAGCAGAAGGAGCTCCAGCACTCGTCGGCCGGCTCCGGCGCGCTTGCGACCGGAGAGGGCCGCCGCGTCCATCCGCGGCATCACGTCGAAATCGAAGTCACGCTCGAGAGCGAGTCGAACTTCTATCTGGGCTTGACCGAGAATCTTTCGGAAGGTGGACTTTTCATTTCCACCGTGTTGGTCAAACCGATCGGGACGCAGCTAGAATTCTCGTTCAAGCTCGGCGATGCCCCCGAACCCATCCACGCGCTCGGAGTCGTGCGCTGGGTGCGCGAGTACTCGGATACCAGCGATACTGGCCCGGGCATGGGCGTGCGCTTCGAACGAATGCCGCCTGAGCAGGTGGAACAGATCCGGGATTTTCTGGCGACGCGCGCCCCTCTGTTTCACGAAGAAGGCTGAGACTCTCCGCGGCGAAAGGTCACCCGATCGACGAGCACCGGTGTCGGGTCGCCGACGGGATCGATCAGCCCGATGACCCACGCGTCGATCGCGGAGCCGTCTTTTCGCACGCGCATGCGCACGAAGTGCTTGTAGCCGGGGTGTCCGAGCGCAGCGAAGGCCTGGTCGTGGTTCAGACCGAAGCGCGCGAGCGCGGCGAGGTAATACCCGAAAACCAAGGCGCCGCCGACGATCGAGAGGGCGAACACGACGAGTGCCGCCACCTTGGGCGATGGACTCGAGCCGAGCACCGATAGTAGAAGATCGAAGCTCGCGTGCACGGCCATGGGGACGAGCCCCATCAAGATGCCGGCAGCGACGGCGAGAACCGCGACAATGGGAAGCGTCCGTCGGCGCCAGCCGCCGATGAACGCGCAGACCACTGCGCCGATCGCCGCGGCAGCGACCGAGACGGCATCCATCTCGTCGGTGCCGGTGCGCAAGCCGACCCCGAGCGCCGGAGCGAACAAGATCGCGAGGCAGACATGTGGGATGAGCCCGGCACGACCCGTTGCCACGCGCCAGGGGACGCTTGCCAGCAGTGCGAGCGAAGCGCGCGGCCCCGGAAATTCCACCAGCGGCGGGCGCTTTTTTTTTCGCGCCATGCGGGCCCCGTGCAGAAAGGCGCCCCCGCCTCCAGCGACCAGATGCACCGACGGGCCGAGCTTCCATCGTTCGTAATGGTGGGAGTCTCCGGCAATGCAGAGCATCGGGTCGCGCCGCGGATCGACGCCCAGCGAGTGCAGCATCTCGGTCCCGTAGCGGTTCGGCTCCAGATTGACGAGCAGTGGATCGGGAAGGCAAAGAAGGAGCGCTTGCTCGGGCGCCGCGCTGCGCCGGTCCCAGAAAAAGCGCCGCTGCTGGAAGTTGACCTGCCGAAGCTGACGATCGACACCCCAAAGGTCGAGTCTCGGGGCGAGGGAAAGTGCAAAGTAGCTCGCGCGCTGCACCGGCTCGTAACCGACGAGGGGGAGCGCCCTGCGTTTGACCACGTGCTTGCCCATGGCGAACGCTTCCATCCAAGAGACGAAATGTCGCACCGGCCGCTCGGCCCCGGGCGCCGTGCTGTGCCGCTCTTCGGCGAGCGGTCCGGTGCGCGCCCGGAACATGCGTGCGAAGCCATCGAGCCCGTCGAACCAATCGTGATTGCCGGGAATGCCGAGAAGCGCGCGCGTCTTGCCGTCGTGGCGGTCGGCCAAGACCTCGTTCCACGGTCGCAAGAGGCGGGCCTCGATCTCGGTGGCGGTGGCCACCGGATAGGCGGTGTCTCCGCCAAAGAGGAGAATGTCGCCCCGGGGGAGCGTGATGAGTCCGTCGCCCTCCGGCGTGGGAACCGTGTAATCCTGCACGAGCAGGTTCGCGACGGCCCGACTGACCTCCACGTCGTCGCCGGTGTCGGCCACGAAGTCGATGAGAACGTCGCGACCGAGTGCCTCGGTGACCGAATCCGCCTCTTTCGCCTCCGGATCGAGCAGGCGCGCCACGCTTTGGGTCAGCGAGGCCGGCGAGTTCGCGTACATCCAGTCGCGTGAGTCGATGTCCTGCGTGGCGATGGCGCTCGCCACCAGGTGCCAGAGGTGCCCGTAAAACGAACGAATGCCGAACCAGGGCACCGCCTTGGGCCGCGTCTTTCCGCGACGAAACGAGCGCCGCTCGGGCCCTTCTTCCGGCGGCAAATCGGGCTTGACCGGCCCACGTACGGACGACCTCGGGGGCCCTTCCATCTCGCCTAGAACCACCCGCTTCGCTTGAACCAGAAGACCATCGTCGTGGGGATGAGAAGGCAGCAGGCGACCATGGCGTACATCAGCGCATCGGAGTGAAACGGTAGGTGTTCGAAATTCTGGCCGAAGAATCCGGTGATGAACGTGAGCGGCAAGAAAACGGCGCTGAGCAGAGTGAGACGCTTCATGATCTCGTTGGTGCGGTTCGACACCATCGAGAGATACGCATCCAGAGCGTTGCCGAGCAGATCGCGACCGGTGTCGATCGATTCGTAGATTCGAACGAGGTGGTCGTAAACATCGCGCAAGTAGAGCGCCGTCTTTTCCGAGACGTGGCGGTCGCCCCGTTTCGCGAGAATGGCGAGAACGTCGCGTTCGGGCGAGAGCACTTTTCGCATGAGAACGAGCGTGCGCTTCAGCTCGAAGATCTTGTTCAGGTCTTGGCGCGAGCTACGCTCGAGGACCGAGTTTTCGATCTCCTCCAGATGATCGGAGAGCAGGTCGATGATCGGAAAATTCGCGTCGACCATGGTGTCAGCGAGCAAGTAGAAGACGAAATCCGCTCCGCGGCGCGCCAAATTCGCGTCTCCCTCCACTCGTTTCCACACCGCGTCGACGGGAGCGACCTCCGCACTGTGCACGGTCACCAAGTAACCGGGCCCGAGAAATGCGTGCACTTCTTGCGGTTCGACCTCGCAGGGATCGCCCTTGGGACAGGCGAACGCGTGCAAAACGATGAACAGATAATCGCCGTACTCCTCGAGCTTCGGCCGCTGGTCGAAGTGAAGGCAATCCTCGAGCGTCAGCGGGTGAAACCCGAACCGCTCGCCCAAGAGAGCGATATCCGCTTCCTCCTGCCCACGCACGTCGACCCACCGTACGACGCCGGTAGCCGGCGGACGCACGTATTCGGGACCGTCGTGAACCGAGCAGGGACCCTCGGCAGGTGCATCCATCACCCGAATCGTCGCCGGCATCGGGACGAGCTTATCAGGGGTGCATGATGAAGACCGTGGTACTTGCGTGAGTTATTCTTTCAGCGCTTCGGCGCCGCCGATGATTTCCATCAGCTCTTTGGTGATCGCGGCTTGCCGGGCTCGGTTGTAGGCGAGCGTGAGCGAATCGATGATCTCCTTGGCGTTCTTGGTCGCCGAGTCCATGGCCGTCATGCGCGCGCCGTGTTCCGATGCGCTCGACTCGAGCAGTGCGCGCAAGATGGAGATCTCGACGTACATAGGGACCAGCCGTTCGAGCAGCGCCGTCTTGTCCGGTTCGAAGATGAACTCGATCTTGGCTTCCGGAGCAGCCGGCGGTTCTGCCATGGGTTCGGGCCGGAGCGGTAAGAGCGGCTCCACCACGACCCGCTGGGTCATCGCGCTCTTGAACTCGTTGTAGATGATGTAGATGGAGTCGATTTCCCCGCGAACGAGCGGCGGCACGACCGTCCGTCCGACGAGCCTCGCCTTCTCGAGGTCGAGGTTGTCCCAGATGCGCGCGAAATCGTGCACGAGCGGCGCGTTTCGTCTTCGCAGGTAGTCGCGCCCTTTGCGCCCCAGCGTGTAGATCTGGACGGACTGACCTTGCTCGACCCGTCCGCGCCACGCGCGCTCGGCGGCTTTGTTGATGTTGGAGTTGAATGCGCCGCAGAGCCCGCGATCGCTGGTAAGAACCAGAAAAGCCACGTTCTTCTCGGGCCGTTCGGCCAACAAGGGATGATACGGCTCGTTCTCGAGAGCCCCCTCTTCGCTCTCGGTTCGAGTTTGCGCGGCGAGCGCGGAGAGCACTTCCTGCGTTTTTACCGCATAGGGGCGGAGCGCGAGAATGCGCGACTGCGCGCGGGCGAGCCGCGCACCCGCCACCATCTTCATCGCGCGCGTGATCTTTTGCGTCGACTTGACCGTCGAGATTCGTTTTCGAATGGCCTTGAGCGAAGGCATCGCGGTTCAGCTCTTCTTTACGGTGGATTCGAACTTGTCGTTGAACGCCTGGATCGCGGTGTTGAGGCGTTTCTGCAAATCGTCGTCGAGGGCCTTCTTCTTGGCAATGTCCGCGAAGAGGGTTTTGTCGGTCGCCTCGATGTGCGAAAAGAGCTCCGTCTCGTAGCGCTGCAGCGATTCGACGGGGAACTTGTCGAGGTACCCTTTGGTGCCGGCGTAGATGATGACGACTTGCCGCTCGACTTTCTGCGGGACGTATTGGCCCTGCTTGAGAATTTCGACCAGCCGCACGCCGCGCGCCAGTTGCTGGCGCGAAGCAGCGTCCAGATCCGACGCGAACTGCGCGAAGGCCTCCATCGCGCGGTACTGAGCGAGGTCGAGGCGCAGCGTGCCGGCGACGCTTCTCATCGCCTTGATCTGCGCGCTGCCGCCCACGCGGCTCACCGAGATGCCGACGTTGATGGCCGGGCGCACGCCCGAATAGAACAGATCCGACTCGAGAAAGATCTGCCCGTCGGTGATGGAGATGACGTTCGTCGGAATGTAGGCGGACACGTCGCCGGCCTGCGTTTCGATGATCGGAAGGGCGGTCAGCGAGCCGCCGGAGTTGGGATCTTTGACCAGCGAAAGCTCGGACGAATTGGGAAGAGCTTTCAGGGCCTTGGTTCCTTGCTCCAGTGCGTCGAGGCCTCGGTACACCTTGCCGTCGGTGCCGAGGGGTTTGTAAGCGTCGCCCTTCTTCTGGATCGTGTAGACGTCGGCCATCTTCGCCGCTCGCTCGAGCAGCCGAGAGTGCAGGTAGAACACGTCGCCCGGGTAGGCTTCCCGACCGGGTGGCCGACGCAAGAGCAGCGAAAGCTGTCGGTAGGCCACCGCTTGTTTCGAGAGGTCGTCGTAAATGCAGAGTGCGTCGCGCCCGCTGTCGCGGAAGTACTCGCCCAGCGTGACCCCGGTGTACGGCGCGATGAAGAGCATCGGCGCCGTTTCGCTCGCGCCGGCGCAGACGACCGTCGTGTACTCCATCGCACCGTGATGGGCGAGCCTGTCGACGACTTGGGCGACGGTCGACTGCTTCTGGCCGATGGCCACGTAGATGCAGTAAACGCCTTGCCCCTTTTGGTTGATGATGGTGTCGACGGCCACCGCCGTCTTGCCCGTCTGGCGGTCGCCGATGATGAGCTCGCGCTGCCCGCGACCGATGGGAATCATCGAATCGATGGCCTTGATGCCCGTCTGCAGGGACTGCCGCACCCCTTGGCGGGCGATGATGCCGGGAGCCTTGATTTCCACGCGACGGCGCTGCTTCGATTCGATCGGTCCCTTGCCGTCGATCGGCTGCCCGAGCGCATTGACCACGCGACCGACGGTCGCCTCGCCGACCGGCACGTCCATGATGCGGCCCGTTCGCTTGACGGTGTCGCCCTCGCGCACGCTGGAGGGATCGCCGAACAGGGCGACGCCGACGTTGTCCTGCTCGAGATTCAGGATGAGTCCGTAGAGGTCGTTGGGAAACTGGACCAGCTCGCCGGCCATGGCCCCTTCGAGACCGTACACGCGCGCGATGCCGTCGCCGGTGGCGAGCACCGTGCCGGTCTCCATCACCAGCGCAGCCTTGTCGAAGTTCTGAATCTGCTTCTTGATGATCTGCGAAATCTCTTCCGCTCTGAGCTGCATGATTTCCTCGTGAAACTGTCGTGTGACTCGGCGCGGTCCTTCGGACCCGCCCGTGATTTATGCCGACAAGAGCTGGGACACTAGCTCCGAAAGCCTGGTCTTGGCCGAGCCATCGATGACTCGATCGCCGATGCGGATGACGAGCCCCGCCAAGAGCTCGGGCTCCTGTTTCTGCACGAGCATCACTTTTTTGCCGGTCATCGTCTGCAGCTCCTGCAGCAGACGATTGCGGTAAGCCTCGGCGAGGGGCTCGGCCGAGGTGACGGTTGCCCGCACGATGCCCGCCTTTTCATCGGAGAGGCGGTCGAGCTCCGCGGCGATGGCCGGCAGCGCGAACAGGCGCTTTCGACGCGTGAGGAGCCCGGCGGCATTCTTGCCGAGCCGGGAGAGCTGGAGCCGTTCGCTGATTTCGGCGACCGCGGCGAGGCACTCCTCCTGCGGAACCAGCGGATTGCCGGTGATCTTCCGGAGTAAGTCGGACTCTTGGTACGCCTGCGCGAGCTTGTGCATGTCCTCGACCAAGGTCGTGACGTCGGAGTTCTCGAGTCCGAGCTCGAAGATGGCTCGCGCATACCTATCGGCGACGGTCTCCGCGCTCACGAGAAGCCTCCCTTGGCGGCGGCGCTTCCGAACACGGTGCTGCCGCCCCGTGGTCCGTCTTTCGAGCGCAGCTCGGCGAGGAATGCCTCGGCGAAACGGTCGTGGTCCCCCAGCGTCATCTCCTTGGCAAGAATCTCCGTCGCCAAGCGCGCCGACTGCTGCACCACCTCGGCCAAGAGCTCTTGCCGGATCTGCTTGGCCTCTTGGCTGAGCAGGATCTCGGTGTCCTTACGCATGCGTTCGCGCCGCTCCTTCGCTTCGTGCACGATCCGCTGCTTGTCGCGCTCGCCCTGCTCGCGAAACTCGCGCCTGATGCGCTCGAGCTCGACGCTGATGTGCTCGAGCTTGGCCTCGTATTCGCCCAGGCGTTCTTCGGCCGCTTTGCGCAATCTCTGCGCGTCGTCGATCTCGCGCAGGATGTTGTCTTTGCGTTTGAGGAGGGCCGCTGCGAGCGGCTTCTTGCCGAACCGCACGACGATGAAGACGAGCACTGCGAAGTTGAAGAGCGACGCCACGAAAGGAGGCGGTTCGCCGGGCGCGCGCCACAAGAGGCCTGGCTTGGCGCCGGCTTTCTCGCCGATCAAGCCGTGCCACCAGTTCATGGGGGGCGGCGGCGCCTTTTCGTCGTGCTCGGCGTGAGCCGGGTGCGCGGCCTCGGCGTGTTGTCCCTGCGACGGCGCGCCATGCGCGTCGCGGGCGGGCCCAATGCCGTGCGGGTTCGACGTGCCCGGCCGAGGGAAACGCATCGCGTCGTGCCCGGGGATGTCGCGATTCGGGGGCTCGTGGGGCTGTCCTTGTGCGGCGGCCGCGCCGGAAAGGAGCACCGCTGCCAAGAGGGCCACGACAGCCAATGCCGATGCGCGCCGCCGCTCGAAGCGCGTCATGACGCGAGCTCCCGACCGAGAATGCGCGAGGCGACGTCTCGCGCGATACCGGCCGCCTTGGTGGAGAGCTCGGCACGGACGGCCTGCCGCTCGGCTTCGAGCTTCTTCTTACCTTGTTCGATGAGCTTCGCCGTTTCGGCGCGCGCCTCGGCCAAAATCTTGGCCTCCAGCCGCTGGCCTTCGGCGCGGAGCTTCTCCCGCTCTTCGGCGGCTGCGCGTCGCACGGCTTCGAGCTCGGTTTCGTAACGCCTGAGGAGCTGGCCGGCGCGCTCGTCCATCCGGCGCGCGAGCAGCTTGGCCCCTTCGGTGCGACGCTCGCGCTCTTCGAAGAGCTTCATGAGGGGGTCGAACAGGAGCGGTTTCAAGATGAGCACGAGCACGGTGAACGCGACCATCTGCACCACGAAGGTGAGGTCGAAGTCCAGGTTCACGCCGCCGGCGCTGGCGTTGCCGGCGAAGAGAGAAACGGTCGTGTCGGCAGAGAGAATATGGCTCATCGGGCTGGAATGGGCGCTGCTGCTCGAGGACGCTCGGGGCCCGATCCGGAGGAGAGGCGGGCCGCGCGGCTCGTAGCATTAAGCGCCCTACGAGTCCAGGGGGGTAACCCCCTCTGTGCCCAGTTCGGCGAGAATCGTCGCGTACAGTTTTCCGGTCGTCGGATCGGCGGCGCCCGGAGCGACCTCGAGCAGGGGAATGAGGGCAAAGGCCCGCTCCTCGAGGCGGGGGTGGGGTACCTCGAGTTCGGGCGCCCCTGGCGCGCCGATCGTAACCCGCTCCCCCTCGACCCAGAGGATGTCGAGGTCCAACGTTCGAGGGGCGTTCCGCTCACCTCGAACCCTTCCGAAACGTGCCTCGATGGCCAGCAGCTGCCGCATCAGCTCGCCCAGGGGGAGGGAGCTGTGGATGGCGATGGCAGCATTGTAGAAGTCCGGTTGTGGGGGCCCCCCCACGGGGGCCGTCCTCCACACCGACGAGCGCCCGATGACCTCGACGGCGGGGAGCTCTTCGAGGGCGCGAATCGCCGCTTTCAGCGTCCCCAGGCGGTCGCCCAAGTTGGCGCCGAGGCCGACGACGATCGTGGGAAGCACGCGAGATTTCAAGGGTACCGTTCGCTTATCGGGGCTGGAACGATCAGCTAGCGAGGATCTGCCACAGGAATGCTAGATCGGAATCGATGCCGGGTCTGTCCGCGAGTGAGCTGGGGATCGTCGTTTTCATTCTGCTTCTCATCGTGGTGGCCGGGAAGCTGCCCGCCTGGGGAGAAGCGGTCGGCGCCTACTTGCATCGCCGTACGGATTCGGGCCCGCGCCGCCACCAAACAGGCGAACAGCCTCCGCGCGGGCGCTTTTGACGACATTTGAATGACCCGAAACCCCGTGAAAACTCGAGCGCGGACGCAAGGAACGGCTTCAACGCGCTGCTACGCTGGAGTAGACCTAGACGTGTGAACGCCGACTCTCCGGATCTCGAGGCTAGTGATCACCCCTCGGAGGGTCAGGCCACGATTTTCGTGAGTGACCCGTCTGCGGAGGCCGACCGGCTTTCGACGGCGTTGCGGGGCAAGGGCTACACCGTCATCGACGTTCCGCTTTCGCTTCTGGTCGCGCGCGTCGCGGTCCAGATCCCCGCGCTCATCCTTCTCGACGTGGATGCCGAGGGGGCCCTCGACGCGGCCGCGCGGCTGCACGAAATTCCCGACGGACAGGGGATCGATATTCTCTTTCTAGGCGAGCCCGGTAGGACGCTCTCCGATACGACCGACGCGCTACGCCAGGAAGGGAGCGGGTTTCTCGCGAGGCCCGTGGACGTGGAGGCTCTCATCCGGCGAATTCAAACGCTGGTCGGCGCGCATTCCAGCAGACAAAACCCGGCCCCCGGATCGGCGCCACCCTCCGCGCGTGGGAGCTCACCTTCGTCGGGTCGCAACCGGAGAACGCCGTTGCCGGAAAACTGGTCGGACGCTCCGGGAGCGCTCAGCGATCCCGAGGACGCGCTGGAGCCGGCCTTCGGAACCGGCGCCGTGCCCGTCCCGCGGCTACCGCTGCCCGCGTTGTCGCCCGAAATCGAGAAGTTGCTGATGGGCGCCGAAGAGCGCTCGACGCACGAGCTCGGTCCCGCCTCGATGCTGCCAGCCTCGGAACCGCCATCGCCGGACGAAGAGGTCGATGCCGTTCTTCCATCCGAGGTTCTGGCAGCTCTCGATGAGCCAATCGACGAAGACGATGACGACCTCGAATCGGATGCGGGTCTCAGCACCAGCATTCCCAAAAAGGTCACGACGGGCAATGCCGAAGCCATTACGGCCAATGAACCCATCCAAGGCTATTCCGGCGGACCCGAGCCACAGACCGGCCGCGTACAAAGGCCCGACGAGGCGATGCTCGCGCCAGGCGCGACCCCTTCGCAGCCGGCAACGCCCACCGGCGACGCCAAGCAGCTGATGGAGACGCCACGCCCGCCCAAACGGGGTCTCGGTTCGGCTCTGCCACCGCCGATGCTCCCCCGGGCGCCCCTATTGCCGCGCGATCGGGGGTTTTCTTCGGTGCCGCCTGGCGTCCACCTTCCGAGTTCGGTCGCACCCTCCACGATTCCCCCGGGACCTGGGCGGCCATCACCTCCTCCTTCGTTGGCGTCGCCCTTCGCGCGCGCGGGCACCGAGATTCCCGAAGCCCGAAGCCAGCGCACCACCGGGCCGCCTGCCGGTCCACTCGTCGCGTCGCGGGCGGAGCTCCTGCCGCCCGGCGACGACTCGCCCGGAATCCGCCGGGCCGAACGGGATTCGGGCCCCCCGACCACCAACCGCGAGCCTGTGGGGGCCGCCCCGTCGGAGCTTCCGCAGGAGCTCGGGTTGGGAGACGCGCTCACCGCTTTCGCGATTTGTGTGCGCGAGAGAGCGACGGGTGCGCTCGTGATCGATGCGCCGGAAGGGGTACGCCGTATCTTGCTGCGCGACGGCGACGTCGTGACCGCCGCTTCGGGTCTCGACGACGAGTCGCTGGTGGGTTTCCTCGGAACACGTGGCGACATTTCCCGCGACGTTGCGACGCGCCTACATGGAAAGATCCCCGCCTTCGGACGACACGCGGGGGCGGCGCTCGTCGCCAATGGACACATCGGACAAGATCAACTGTGGCCAGTGCTCCGCGCCCACGCAGAGTGGGTGCTCAGCTGCGCGATCTGCGCGGAACGGGGAGCTGCAACGTTCGAGGTGAATCCGCCGGGTCGCTTGAAAGCGGAGCCGTCGGTTTTCGGCGGCGCGACGGGCTCGGAAGTGCTCATCGAGGTGGTGCGCCGAGCGGTTTCTGCTGGAGCCGCGCTAGGTCGACTCGGAGGAGGCGCGGCGCGCTTCTTCGAGGGCCCTCGATGGGAGCTGCTTTCTGAATGCGCTCTTCCGGAAAACGAGCAGCAATGGCTCAACCGCGTCAAAGGGGGGGCGCTCGAGGAGGCGCTCGAGACCGCCCCGAGTCCGGATATCGCGGCGATGCTCTATGCGTTGGTACAGCTCGGGGTGCTTGCCATCGACGTGGCGGGGATCGAAGTGCAGACGCGGCGGCCCCCTTCCGGTCCGGGCCTCGATCCGCTCGACGCTCAGGCCGTGCGATCGCAGGTGAAAGCGCGGCTCAATCTCGTCGAAGAAGGTGATTACTTTTCGGTGCTCGGGGTTGCGCGCAACGCTACGTCTTACGAGATCAAGCGCGCGTACCTCGAGCTGCGTCGCGGCTTCGAACCGAGTCGAATCCTCAACGCTGCGACCGCCGACCTCGCCGACGACGTCGATCTCATCATCGAAGTGCTCGACGAAGCGCACGACATTTTGCGTGACCATACCCGCCGCGAACGCTACCGCCGCGCGATCGAAGAAAAGCCGCCCGCCTAGTAACTAGCGTGGCTATCTATTTTTTGGTGAGCTCGACGTCGGCCTCGCGGACGACCTTCGCGTCCCGGTTTGCGACGCGCAGCGTCCCCTTGAAGGCACTCGGGCTGGGTGAGCCTTCGGGCGTGAGGACCATGAAGCCTGTCATCGCGCCGTCGGCTTTGGGATTCTTGGGACGGAGGTTGGCGCGCAGCTCCTGACCGTCGAAGATGCCGGTGATGGCCATCTCCCCGAGAGGCCCCTTCGTTTCTCCGACGGCGTCTCCACGCGGCCCGGAGATGGAAAGCTCGAGCGTGCCCTTCCCAACCGCGATAGTCCCGGGGTCGTCCGTCCATGTTTTTTCTTTGGCGTTGGCCGGAGGATTGACCGCGCCGACCTTCGCCGTGTAGGAGCCCGACCAAGTGGTGGCCGCGCTCTCCGCAGCCGACGCGGCCGCCGGTGGCGACTTGGTGGCGCTCGATGCCGATGCGGTCGCCATCGCACTGCTCGACATCGCAGGGCTCGGCGCTTCGCGCGCCTTCGAGCAGCCGCTCGTCACGACGAGCCACCAAAGGGCCGCGTACATTCCGCGCGAAAGGCTCACGTGAATTTCACCCGTTCGCGAAGGCGAACCCCGAGCTCCCCCTCGATGTCGACGAGCTCGCCCCGCGCGACTTCCACGCCGGCGATACGCAGCGACACAGGCTCGCTCACGCGCCGGCCGAGCGCGATGACGTCACCCTCACCGAGCGCCGCCCACTCGTGGGCCGGGAGCGTGACGGCGCCGAGCTCGACGCGAACGACGAGCGGGGCTTCGAGGACCACATCCGACGTTGCCGTTTGATTTTCTTCGTTCGAGCTCGTCATCGCCTTCTCCACATCGAGCGGGAGGGGTCGCACCCCGAGTACCACGAAGTCCCCCGTTTCGCCGACCCGTGCGCCAATGCCACGTCCCGCGGCGGGTGGTGCGAGCAGGACTTCGCCTCGCAGAGGTGAGTGGCTGCGTTCGCTCGCCGACGTACCATCGGTCCGACGAATACTCCATCCACTGCCGGGCATCCAGACGTCGCCGGGGGCCATCGCGTAAACGTCCGCC